>DASRIK010000572.1:0-4698 GCA_035650035.1 Burkholderiales bacterium
GCGCGTCGCGATCGGTCATGGCAACAAGTATTCGTGTCTCACCGACACCGAGCTTGCGAAAGTCGGGAAACGGCTCGCGCAATCCGGCGTCGCGGTATCCGTTCTGCCGACGACCGATCTTTTCACCAGCGGCCGGCACCAGGAGCACAGCGTGATGCGCGGCGTCGCGGATGCGAACGCGCTGATACAGGAAGGGGCGAACTGCTCGATCGCGACGAACAACGTGCTGAATCCTTTCACGCCTTACGGCGACTGCTCGCTCGTGCGGATCGCGAACATGTACGCGAACGTCGTGCAGCGGGGCACCGAGAAGGACCTTTCCGAATGCTTCGCGATGATCACCGGGCGTCCGGCGCGGATTCTTCGCAGGAGCGACTACGGAATCGCTGTCGGCAACCCGGCGGATCTCGTCGTGTGGGACGCAAAAACACCCGCGGAAGTGATCGCAAAGGTGGCGCAGCCCCTCATGGGTTTCAAGCGCGGCCGGCGCACGTTCACGCGCGAAACCCCGACGCTGCATCGGCCATCATAATGCGCCGCGCAGCCACCACCGCCACAGACGAAAACCGCCAAAGCCGTCGGGCTCATAGGCAAATAGGCACACACGATATTGGAGAAAATCATGGGTACTGAGGAAGTCGGCGTCAGCATCGAGGGCCACATCGCAACCGTCGAGATCAGGCGCCCCCCGAACAACTTTCTGGATGCCGATCTCGTCGCGAATCTCGCATCGGCGCTCGAGGCGCTGGACGACGACAAGAACGTCTGGAGCGTCGTGCTCGCCGCGGAAGGCAAGCATTTCTCCGCCGGAGCGAATCTGAAGCAACGCCTCGACGATCCGGCGCTCGGCTTGAAGCACGCCACGCGGCCGCGGCATCTTTATCAGGAAGCACAGCGGCTCGTTGCAACGCGCAAACCGATCGTTGCAGCAGTACACGGCAGCGCGATCGGCGCCGGCCTCGGGCTCGCACTCGTTGCGGACTTCCGGGTGACGTGCAAGGAGGCAAGACTCGCGGCGAACTTCACTGCGATGGGCTATCACCCGGGCTTCGGGATGACGGCCACGCTGCCGCGCGTGATCGGGCATCAGCGTGCCAGGTGGCTCCTGCTCTCCGGCAAGCGGATTACGGGTGAAGAAGCGTATGCGATCGGGCTGGCGGATCGGCTCGTTCCGCAGGGCGAGGTGCGGCAGGTCGCGCGGGAAATGGCCGCAGATCTCGCCAAAGCAGGCCCGCTCGGCGTGCAGGCGGCGCGCGAGACGCTCAACCTCGATCTCGTTCCGGCGTTTCGCGCGGCGACGGAGCGCGAGATGTTCCAGCAGAGCACGCTGCGCGAGACGAACGACTTCAAGGAAGGCGTGCGGGCGGGTTTCGACCGGCGCGAGCCGGTTTTTACCGGAACGTAAATGACAGGGACGTTGACTGCCGCGATAACGGACACACCGGTCGAATACCGTTAACGAGGGGGAGACTGATGAGAGGCGTCTACTGGGTCGCAGGGCTTACGCTTGCGGCAAGCGCAGGTGCGGCGTTCGGACAGGCGAAATACCCGGTGAAGCCAGTGCGCATGCTCGTCGGGTTCGCGCCAGGCGGCGCGACCGACATCATCGCGCGCTCGATCGCGCCCGGCCTCGGCGAGTTGCTGGGTCAGAGCGTGATCGTCGAGAACCGCCCCGGCGCGAGCAGCCAGATCGCGGGCGAAGCCGTGGCGAAGGCGCCGCCCGACGGACACATGCTTCTCTTCACGACGCAAACGCTCATGACCTCGATGATGATCGAGAACAAGGCCTATCCCGACTTCATCAAGGACTTCACAGCGGTCACGCTCGCGGCGACCGGTGTGCTGATCCTCGTCGTCAACCCGTCGCTGCCGGTGAAGTCGGTGAAAGAGCTGATCGGGCTCGCGCGCGCGCGGCCCGGCGACCTCACGTACGCCTCGGGGGGCGTCGGCACCACGCCTCATCTCGCGGGGGAGCTCATGGCGACCACGGCGCGTCTGAAGGTGGTACACGTGCCTTACAAAGGCGAGGCGCCGGGGATCATCGATGTTATCGCAGGGCACGTGCCCGTCATGTTCTGCAATGTCTCCGCATGTCAGAACTTCGTGCAGAGCGGCAGGCTGCGCGCACTCGCGGTGACGTCACTCAAACCGTCGGCCGCGACTCCCGGAATGCCGCCGATGGCCGAATCGGGATTGCCCGGCTTCGAGGTGATCGGATTCTGGGGCGTGCTCGCACCCGCCAATCTGCCGCGCGAAGTTGCGACACGGCTCTCCGGCGAGATCAACAAGGTTCTCGCGCGGCCCGATATCCGCGAGCGTTTCGCATCGCAGGCGCTCGACCCGGCCAACACGACGCCCGAGCAGTTTGGCGATTTCATCAAGGTGGAAGTCGGAAGGTGGGGGAAACTGATCCGCGAAGCCGGCATCACGATAAAGTGACGGCCATCTCATCCGGGACGCCGCTCCCAGATGCATTTTCAACGTCAGGATGGATTTTGGCGTCCGCCCGTCTATTTCAGCAGGCCCAGGTCGGTCATCACCGCGCGGACCGCGCGATATTCGGCTTCGAGATACTTCGCAAACTCGCGGCTGCGTAGGTAGCTCGACGAGAGATCGTTATCCTCGAGGAACGCTTTCCATTCGGACGCTTCAACGACTTTGGGCAGCGTTTCGTCCCAGAACGCGATCTGCGCCGAGGACAGTCCGCCGGGCGCGGAGAGCCCGCGCCACGCGGCCGGGCCGTCGCTGGGGATGCCCTGCTCGCGCAGCGTCGGGATGGAAGCGGCCGCCCCGCCGCGCCGCTCTCGCGCGGTGATCGCCAGCACGCGCAGGTTGCCCGCCCGCATCTGGGGGGTCACTGACGCGAGCGAGGAGGCCATCGCTTGCACGTGCCCGCCCGCCACCGCGATCATCGATTCCGAGCTCGACTTGAAAATCACGACCTTGAGCTTCTTCGGGTCGACGCCGGCCGCTTTGACCGCCGCGGCGAGCGCGAGGTGCGGCACGCCGCCGCGCGAGGGCATCGCAAAGGAGACCGCGTCGGGATCCGTGCGCAGGCGCTCGATCAGATCGCGCATCGTCTTCAGCGGCGAGTCGGCCTTGACCGTGATCGCGTTGTTCTCCACGAGCAGCAGTGCGATCGGCGTCACGCTCGTATAGGGGAGCTGCGTTACCCCCGAGAGCTCGTTCGTGAACACCGCCGGGTTCGTGAGGAGCAGCGTGTGCGGATCGGCGCCGCGCTGGGCGAGATAGGTCAGTGCGAGCGTCTGGTTTCCGCCGGGTTTGTTCAGAGCGAGCACGGGGGTCGTGACCAGCTTCTGGTCCTGCAGGATTTTCTGCACCAGTCGCACCATCCGGTCGTTGTTGGCACCCGGCCCGGTGGGCACGATCAGTTCTACGGCCTTGTCAGGCCGCCAAATGGTCTGGCCCCACGCGTTGCAGGCGATACAGAGCAGCGTGACGAACATGCCGCGTGTCATGTTTTCTCCTCCGGCGTCTCGCTGGGCACCAGCGTCGAGTTACACGATCGGCACGTCGACGAACCGGTGCGCGTGTATCACGCCGGCACGAGATTCAGCGCTCGCTCCAGCCGCCGCCGATGCATCTTCGGCGCACCGAGGCAGTGGTAAAGCGAACGCGACATCTTCGTGTGCAGCGTGAGGCCGTACTCTCGCATGACGCCGATGCCCGCGTGTACTTCATGCGCGAAGTCGCATGCGCGCAGGTAGCTTTCGGACGTGACGGACTTCGCGACATGGACGCTCGCAGCGGCGTCCGCGCCCGCGTCGATTTTCCATAGCGCCTCGTACGTGGTCCATCGAGCCGCATCGAGATAGTTGACGATGTGGATGATGTGGTCCTGCACTCGCTGGAAGCGCCCGATCGGCTGCCCGAACTGCGTGCGCTCGCGCGCGTAATTCACGGACATGTCGAAGACCTGCCGGCATCCGCCCACCTTGTACGCGCAAAGTACCGGGAGCACGCCGAGTACAGCGCGATCGAGTGCCGGCCACGCGCCGCCGATCGCGTCTTTTCCACTGACGCGCACCTCCTGAAACGTGACTTCGCAAAGCGCTGTGAGGAAGCCCTCGAGCGTGCGTATCTCAACGCCGGGCGCCTTTGCATCGACACGAAAAAGACTGACGCCGCTTCCACCTTGCACGCGTGCGACGACGAGCAGATCGGATGCGTACAACGCGTCGTGCACGAACGTTTTCGTGCCGGTGAGGAGGAAATCGTCGCCCCGGGGGCTCGCCTCGAAGTGGATGCTTTCGGGAGACCACCCGTACTGCGCTTCGGTCAGCGCAAGCGCGAAAACGCGCTCGCCGCTCGCGATGCGCGGAAGCCAGGCGCTCTTCATGTTTTCGCTCGCGGCTTCGAGCAGGATCCGCGCGCACAGCACTGCCGAGGAAAAAAGAGGACCGGGCACCGGCCCCGTCCCGAGCTCTTCGAACAGCACTGCGACATCCGTCATCGAATTGCCGGTCCCGTCGTACGCTTCGGGGATCGCCATGCCCGTCCAGCCGAGCTGCGACGTCTGCTGCCACAACCCGTCCATGAGGGCAGCCGGGTTGCGGTCGAGCTTCAGCAGCACGTCGCGATTGCATGCGCCGCGCACGAAGTCGCGCGCGGAGTCCTGGATGAGTTGCTGCGTGTCGTTGAGTGAGAGATCCATGTCGTTTACCGGAGCGTCCCGGC
>DASRIK010000573.1:0-5531 GCA_035650035.1 Burkholderiales bacterium
GCCGATGCCCGCCGTGCCGAACGTCACCTCTCCGGGATAACGCTTCGCGGCATTGATCACGTCCTTGAGCGTCTTGAATGGCGCGTTGGGAGCCACGATGAGCACCGCCGGAGAGCGCGCAAGCCCGATGATCGGCGTGACGTCGTTCAGTGGATGAAACGGTGTCTTGTTGAGCGCCGCCTGGATGCCGTACGTGCTGGAGGTCGACAGCAGGGTGTAACCGTCCGGCGCCGAGCGCACCACCGCCTCCGCACCAATATTGCCGCTTGCGCCCGCGCGATTCTCGACGACTACCGACCCTCCGGTGCGCTCGGCGAGCTTGACCGCGATCTTGCGCGCCGTGAGGTCGCCACCGCCGCCCGGAGAAAACGGCACGATGATGCGTATCGGCCGTGCCGGATAGGACGTCTGACCCCAGGCGGACGGCGCCTGCATGAGGATTCCTCCGAACACCGGCAGCAGCAACGCGCGCAACAACGATGCGCGCGACAGCAACAAACAACGAATCATCAGCAAGCTCCTTGAAGTGACGTCATCTCGCGCGGGAGCCAGCGCTGCGGTCCCGCAGCTCCTCGCGAGCATTGAAAATATCTGCACCCTTCTCGCGTCGCGCACGACGTCCTACTGGATCGCCTTGATGTTCGCCGTCTGCACGACCTTGATCCATTTCGTCACGTCGCGTAGCACCACGTCGCGGAAAAGCTCGGGCGGCCCGTCGGCAGCCTCTATGCCTTCGGCGACGAAGCGCTGCTTCACATCGACCGACTGTGCCGCCTTGCGAAGTTCGGTGTTCCACAAGTTCACGACGTGCCTCGGCAATCCCTTGGGCCCCCAGACCCCGTACCACAGCGTTGCTTCATAGCCGGGGAGTGTCTCCGCGATCGTGGGCACGTCCGGCATCGCGCTGTTGCGTTTGACGCTGGTGACGGCAAGGCCGCGCAGACGGCCGCTCTTCACGTGCGGCAGCATGACGCCGAGCGTGCCCATGATGAGCTGCACGTTGCCGGCGAGCAGATCGGTGAGCGCGGGACCCGTTCCCTTGTAGGGGACGTGCGTCATTCGGGTGCCGGCCATGATGTTGAAGAGCTCGGTCGCGAGATGTGTGTTGCCGCCGGTGCCGCTGGACGCGTAATTGAGATAGCCCGGCTTTGCTTTCGCGAGCGCGATCAGCTCCTTCACCGACTGCGCAGGTACGGAAGGATGCAGCGTGAGCAGGATGCCGGCGTCGCCGAGCAGGGCAATCGGCGTGATGTCCCGGATCGGATCGTACGGGAGCTTGAACATCGCGGCATTCGTCGAGTAGCTCGTCGAGACCATGCACAAGGTGTAACCGTCCGGCGCCGCCCGCACCGTGGTCTCGGCGCCGATCGTCCCGCCGCCGCCGGCACGGTTGTCGACGACCACGGTCTGTCCCACCGAGTCGCTGAACTTCTGGCCGAATACGCGCGCCAGCGCATCGGTCCCGCCGCCCGGCGCGAACGGGACGATGAGGCGCACGGGCCGCGATGGGTAGTGGTCGGGCGTGCGCTGCCCCTTCGCATCGAGCCCCGCGAGGAACGCAGCAAGCCCGACGATCGACACCAACGATTTACGCAACGACCTCACAACGGATCTCCTCGAGTCCGACGGGAAGAACAGACAGATTGTAAAAGCCTACGACTCGGCGTTGATCCGGCCGCAGAGCCGGGCCTTCTGTTGTACGCTAGGTTAACGCCGGTGAGTCACTGGTGGTTGTCGCATCTTACGTTGCCGGAGGCTTCATGGAAGCAGTGTCGCGCACCGTTGTGCTTATCCTCGCCGGTGTGCTTTTGATGTCAATCGTGGGCACTGCGTATGCGCAGCAGCCGTATCCGAGTCGCCCGATCCGGTTCATCACTCCTTATGCTCCTGGCGGCAGCACGACAGTCTACGCAAGGCTCATCGGGCAGCATTTCACCGAGCGTTGGGGACAGAACGTGGTGGTTGACAACCGCCCCGGCGGCAACACCGTCATCGGCACGGAAACACTGGCGCGCGCCGCCCCGGACGGCTACACGATCATGTTGATCGCCAGCACGCATGCCATCTTGTCCAGCATCATCAAGACGCCGTACCACCCGATTCGTGATTTCGCGCCGATCGCGGGTATCGCCGTGGCGCCGCAGGTGATGGTGATCAATCCGGGCCTGCCGGTCCGCACCGTGCAGGAGGTGATCGCGCTCGCCAAGGCGAAGCCGGGTCAGCTCAATTTCGCCTCGTCGGGTGCCGGCGGGCCGACGCATATTGCGGGTGAGATGTTCAACATGTTGGCCGGGGTCAAGGTACAGCACGTACCCTACAAGGGTGCAGGGCCGGCGATGACCGATGTGATCGGCGGTCACGTGCAGATGTTCTTCTCGGTCCCGGTTAACATCGTTGCTCACGTCAAGGCCGGGAGGCTCCGGGCGATTGCGGTGACCGGTGACCAGCGGGTCGGCTCGATGCCCGAGACGCCCACCTTCGCCGAGGGCGGTTTGCCTGGGTTGAACGTGCAGACGTGGAACGGTGTGCTCGCACCCGCAGGCACACCGCGCCCGATCATCGATCAGCTTTCGAGCGAGATCGGGGTCATGCTCGCGCGGCCGGACGTCAAGGCGAAGTTCGAGGCATTCGGCGCGACACCGGTCTATTCGAACGCGGACCAGTTCGCCGCCATGATCAAGTCCGAGATCGCGATGTATCAGAAGGTCGTCAAGGCGGCCAACATACGAATCGACTGAGCGTCCGGGCGCGGAAATGCGCTATCGTGCAGGCGTAGGATGGACGTATCTACGGGCGGTTGCCCGCCGGAGCATTGCATGGAGAAGATCCGCATCCAGTTCACTCTGTTTTCCGCGTTCTACTCACCGCTCATATCCGCGATGTCCGGCGGATTTCTGAAGGCGGAAGGTCTGGATCCGGAATGGTCGGTCGCGCCGCCCGGTGTTTCCGCGCTCGTCGCATTGAGCGACGGCTCGGCGCACATTGTCCAATCGGCGCTCAGCCAGGGATTCACGTCGCTCAACAACGGTGAGACGCCGAGCGCCGTTCACTTCGCCCAGATCAACGAAATGGACGGCTTCTTCCTCACCGCGCGCGAACCCGACTCCGGCTTCGCTTGGAAGAAGCTCGAAGGGGCCGAGGTCGTGATGTTCAAAGGCGGCCAGCCGCTCGACATGTTCAAGTACGCGTGCCACAAGGCCGGCATCGACTTCAGCAAGATCAAGCCCATCGGCTTCGGCAGCGCCGCCGACATCGACCGTGCTTTCCGAGAAGGCAAGGGCGAATACGTTCAGCAGCAGGGCCCGTATCCGCAGCAGCTGCAGGCCGACGGCGTCGGCCACATCGTGGCGCAAGTCGGCAAGCAGATCGGCCCCTGCGGCTTCTCCAGCGTCGCGGCGACACGCGACTGGCTGAAGACTGACATGGCAAAAGCTTTCGTGCGCGCTTACGCGAAGACGCGTGCGTACATGAACGCCATGCCGGCGGCCGAGATCGCCCGGGCCGAAAAGCCGTATTTCCCGGATACCGACGAAGGCGTTCTCGCTGACTGCATCGCGACGTATCAGCGGCTGGGCTGCTGGACACCCCACGTGGAGATCACGCAGGCGGCTTACGAAAAGACGCTGGACGTCTACGAGTACAACGGGCTGCTGAAGCGCCGGTATCGCTATGACGAAGTCTGCGCGTCGCCGCCCGGTATCGGGTAGGCGCGGCGCTTCGGCTTGCAAGGCTTCTCGCTATAAGTCTGCACAGCCCTCGCGGAATCGCGCGACCTCGAAGGACGACGAGACGCCCTTGTTCGCGACCTGGACGTCAGCGCTCGAACAGGCGCGCCAACCCGTCCCGGCCGCTCGCAGCCCGCGCGAGCAATGCGCTGCCCGCCAGCAAGGCCAGCACCCGCCCGACACCGCGTCGGCGCCCCGCTGAGATCAGCAGGCACGATGCCACTGCAGCAACGATCAAGTGCTCGTCAGGGAAACTGGGACGGCGTCGATCGAACTCTCGAATTCTGTTCAGCAAATCGCTCATGGGGTAAGCGCGCGCGGTTTCAACCCGACCTGAGCTGGCATTCTTGTGTTCGTAGCACCAGATCTACTCGTAGGGCTGCTATTGGCCGACGTGAGCATGTCATGACGCGCCGCTCGGCGACCCTGAGCGGTCCTTCGGAATCGCAAACTGCGACAGAAAGGCCGGTGGGTGCTAATCGGGCCGTACCGGCACGTCTACACACAGCGAGTAGACTCATTCGCTCTAATCCACCTGAAAAAGCAGACGCCCCTTGTTTATCCGCGCCGCCGTACTCCTCTTCGCCATCCTCGTTGCGCAGGCTGCTTTAGCACAGCAGGGCCCGAGGGTCGCGCGTGTTGGCTATCTCGCGGCGAGCCATGCGATGGAAAACGATGAGCTCGCGGCAGCGTTTTTGCGCGGGCTCGAGGACCTCGGGTACATCCAGGGCCGGAACATCGTCTTCGAGAAGCGCACCGCGGACGGTCGCATCGACCGGCTTCCCGGTCTGGCCGCCGAGCTCGTCAGAGCAAACGTGGACGTGATCGTCGCGCCGCCGCTGTCAGCCGCGCTCGCGGCCGTTAAAGCCACGCGCACCATACCCGTTGTGTTCATGATGGTCTCAGATCCCGTCGGCGCCGGACTTGCGGCGAGTTTGTCGCGACCGGGAGGCAACGCGACGGGACTGTCGAACCAGTCGGAAGATGTGGCGCAAAAGATGATCGAGCTGCTCAGAGAAGCCGTGCCCACCGCGAAACGTTTTGCCGTGCTCACTAGATCCGGCAACCTCGGGCACGATAGACAATGGACCGAAGCCGTTGGTGCAGCGGCGCGGATGAAGTTGACATTGCAACGAATCCCGGTTGCGGATTATGACAGCGTCGACCGTGCGCTGCGTGAAGCCGGAGAGCTGCGCCCCGATGGCTTGATGCTACTGTCCGATGCGATTTTCGTCAGCCGCCGTGAGCACATCGTCCAAGTCGTGAATCAGATGCGTCTACCGGCAATCTATGGGCATGGGGAATTCACCGGTGCAGGCGGCCTCATGAGCTACGGCGTGAAAGTAGGTGACCAGTTCAGGCGCGCTGCGCATTACGTCGACCGCATTCTGAAAGGGGCGAGCCCCGGCGATCTTCCCATCGAGCAGCCGTCGGCGTTCGAATTCTCGATCAATACCAAAACGGCGGCGAGCATCGGGCTTTCCCTTCCACGCGAGCTGCGCCTGCGCGCAAACCGCCTCGTCGAGTGAACGCGTCACGCACGCTGTTTCGGAAATACATGGTCCTGATCGGCGGGTTCGTCATCGGTGCGCTGTTGCTCGCGGGCATCGTTCAGGCCTATTTTTCGTACCAGGACAACCGCGCCGCAGTCTCCGCACTCACTCACGAAAAGGCGCTCGTCGCAGCGTTACGCATCGACGATTACATCAAGGGCATCGTGGAGCAGATTGCGTGGGTGGCACTGCCTCTACGACATGAAGGCGAACAAGCGCTGCTGCAGCGGCGCTTCGAATACCGCAATCTCTT
>DASRIK010000574.1:0-9474 GCA_035650035.1 Burkholderiales bacterium
CGCGATGGGCCAAGGTCGTCAAGGCGGCGCGCATTCGCCTCGACTGACGACGCTCGAACCCCGTTCGATCTTGGCGCCGCGGAGGATCGGGAGAAGCGCTTTCCGAAGCAGTATCACGATGCAGAAAGCGGGCTCTTTTACAACCTTCAGGAACTACGGATCCGCAGCTCGGCAGGGACGTGCAGGGCTGGATCCACTGAACTGATGGTCAGCCCGGCACGTTCCGCTCGAGCTCTTCGAGCCACACGCGCGCATTGCCGTCGGACGGGGCGCGCCAATCGCCGCGCGGCGACAGGTTGCCGCCGGACATCACTTTGGGTCCGTTCGGCAGCGCCGAGCGTTTGTACTGGCTCAACTCGAAGAACCGGTAGAGAAACACACCCAGCCATTTCTTGATGTCGGCGAGCGTATAGGCGTGCTTCGCTTCGTCCGGAAATGCCGGCGGCCAGAGTCCCTGCGCGGCCTCGCGCCATGCGTGCCAGGCGAGGAACGCGACTTTCGAAGGCCGCAGCCCATAGCGCGTGATGTAGAAGAGATGGAAGTCCTGCAGCTCGTACGGACCGACTTTCGATTGGGTGCTCTGAATCGATTCGTCCGCGCTCGCGGGAATGAGCTCCGGCGAGATTTCCGTATCGAGGATCGAGAGCAGCGTTGCCGAAGCCGCTTCGTCGAACTGCTTCGTCTGCACGATCCAGCGCACGAGATACTGGATGAGAGTCTTCGCGACCGAGCCGTTCACGTTGTAGTGGCTCATGTGGTCGCCTACGCCGTACGTGCACCAGCCGAGCGCGAGCTCCGACAGGTCGCCGGTTCCGAGGACGAACGCCTTGTGATGATTCGCGAGACGGAAGAGGTAGTCGGTGCGAAGTCCCGCCTGCACGTTCTCGAAGGTCACATCGTAGACCGGCTTTCCCCCGGCGTACGGATGACCGATGTCCTGCAGCATGCGCGTCGCCGCCGGCTTGATGTCGATTTCCTGCGCGGTCACGCCAAGCGCTTTCATAAGCGCCCACGCATTCGATTTAGTACCCTGCGATGTCGCGAAGCCGGGCATCGTGAACCCGAGGATGTTCTTCCGGGGCACGCCGAGTGCGTCGAACGCTTTGCAGGCGACGATGAGCGCATGGGTCGAATCGAGACCACCCGACACGCCGATGACGATCCGCTCGCCATTGGTGACCTGCATGCGTTTCACCAGGCCCTGTACCTGGATGTTGAACGCTTCGTAGCATTCCTTGTCGAGCCGGGCCGGATCGTCGGGAACGAACGGAAAACGATCGATACGCCTTTCCAGGCCGACGTCGCGGAAGGAGGGTTCGTGCTCGAACGAGACGTGCCTGAATTCGCGCTCCGGATGGCCGGCTGCAGCGGCCGCACTGTTGAACGTCGGCGTGCGCATCCGCTCGAGCCGCAGGCGCTCGACATCGACGTCCGCCACGGCCATCTGGCTTTTCGACGGGAAGCGCTGAGTGCACGCGAGCTCGACCCCCAGCTCGTGGATGGTCGCCTGCCCATCCCAGGCGAGATCCGTCGTGCTCTCGCCAGGACCCGCAGCCGAATATACGTACGCGGCGAGACAACGCGTGGACTGTGAGACGCACAGCATCGCGCGTTCCTGCGCTTTTCCGACGACGATGTTGGACGCGGACAGGTTGCAGAGAATCAACGCGCCGGCCAGCGCACCGCGCGTTGAAGGCGGCGTCGCGGACCAGAAGTCCTCGCAGATCTCGACGTGAAAAATGAAATCGGGGAGATCGGCCGCCGCGAAAACAAGATCGGTGCCGAAAGGCGCTGTCTGCCCCGCGAGCTTCACTTCGAGCCCGGCGACACCGGCGCCCGGCGCAAACCAGCGGTTTTCGTAGTACTCCCGGTAATTCGGAAGGAATGTCTTCGGTGTCACGCCCAGTATCCGGCCACGCGATATCACGACGCCGCAGTTGTAGAGGCGGCCGTTGTGGCGGACGGGCGCACCGATGACGAGCACGGGTTGCAGCGATCGCGACGCTTCGACGAGCTCGGCAATCCCCGCTTCGACGCCGTCGAGCAGTGCATCCTGCAGCAGGAGGTCGTCGATCGCGTAGGCGCTGATCCCGAGCTCCGGGAACACCATGAGATCGACGTTGCGGGCCGCGCCTTCGCGCACGAGCACGAGCGTCTCTGCCGTATTGGATCGCGGGTCGCCTGCTTCGATTCGCGGAGTACACGCCGCCACGCGAACGAACCCCTGGCGGTGCAAGGAATAAAACGCGTCACTCATGTGCATTTGTTATTAGTTCTCCGTCCGTACGTGGCGCGATCCGGTGCAGTCCGCGTCGGTCTTCAGTCCCGCTGCCTGGATTCCGTACGCAGCGAGCTCTTCGTCGCGCTCCTGCGTGTCGCCCGTGACACCCACCGCGCCGATCACCTCGCCATGTTCGTCACGTATCAGCATGCCGCCGCCTTCGGCGAAGATCTGGCCATCGGACGCATTCATGAGATAGCTCATGAACAAAGGACGTGCTTCGGTCCGCTCCCGCACCAGACTCGATGAGCGGCCGAGCGCGAGCGCTGCAAACGCTTTACCGTAGGCCATCTCGAACCGCATCATCGCGGAGCCGTCGTCCTTCTTGAACGCCTTGACGCGGGCACCGAGCTCGAGGATGACCACGCTCAGTGGGCGGCACTCGAGCTCACGGCCCCGGCCAAGAATAGCGTCGATGATTCGCTCGGACTGCTCGAGTGTGACAAGGCTCATGTGGGTAGCTGTGTCGGGCAATGGATTGGCTGATTATATGATGGCCTGATACGCTTGCCGGCCATGGCGCCGCGGCCGGCAGCCCATGCATAACCATTCCGAGGAGGAGCAGAAAAATGCTGAGTATTCGCTGCGAACGGCGCCCGCCCGCGTGGCTCGCCGTCCTTGCTTTTCTCGCCTGCACGATATCCGGAAGCGCGTGGCCGGCGGAGGCCTATCCTTCGAAGCCGGTACGATTTCTCGTCGGTTTCGCGCCGGGTGGTGTGAATGACCTCGTCGCACGTGCAGTCGCAACACCGCTCGGTCCGCGACTAGGGCAGCAAGTCATCGTGGAGAATCGTCCCGGCGCAGGCGGCAACGTCGCGACCCAGCTCGTCGCGCGCGCGGCACCCGACGGCTACATGATGCTCCTGGGTTCGGTCTCCTCGCTGGGCATGAGCCCGGCGCTCATGAAAGACGTGGGCTTCGATCCGATCAACGACTTCGCGCCCGTCACTCAGCTCGCCGGCGTGAGCGCGCTGCTGGCGGTCCATCCGACTCTTCCCGTGCGTACAGTGAAAGAGTTCGTCGCGCTCGCGAAGAAGCAGCCGGGCGCGATCACGACGGCCTCGCCCGGCACTTCGAGCATCGCGCATCTCGCGCTCGAGCTGTTCATGCACACGGCCGGCATCAAGCTCCTCCACGTTCCGTATAAAGGCGGCGGCCCGGCAGCCGTCGATGCGCTCGCAGGCCAGGTCCTCTCGATCATGTCGATCAGCTCGACGACCGCGCCGCACGTGCAGTCCGGCAGGCTGCGCGGACTGGGGATCACGAGCGCGAAACGCTCGCCGATACTGCCGAACGTGCCGACGATCGCCGAAAGCGGCTATCCCGGCTTCGAAGCGAGCGGATGGCTCGGCCTCCTGGTCCCGGCCAAAACACCGCCTGCGATCGTCGAGCGTCTTTACAAGGAAACCGCCGCGGTGCTGAACACACCGGCCGTCCGCGAACAGCTGGAGAAGTCCGGTGTCGATCCGACACTGAGCGCAAGCCCCCAGGCATTCCACGGGTACATGAAATCCGAGCTCGCGAAATGGACGAAGCTCGTGAAAGCGGCCGGCATACAAGCGGAGCCGTAAGCGCCACGGCAACGGCGCGCATGCGGCGCAGCGTGCGTCGAGCCAAGCGCTGGGGGTGGAGGTGATCTGGGAAACCGGATCGTTTACACCGCGCCGTGCGTGCGCCGGTAGGTTACCGGAGCAGCTCGCTTCCGCGTTCCGCGATCATCAGGGTCGGCGAGTTCGTGTTGCCGGACGTGATCGTCGGCATGACCGAAGCGTCGATCACACGCAGCCGCTCGACGCCTCGAACCCGCAGCTGCGGATCGACGACGGCGGACGTGTCCGAATCGCGTCCCATCCTGCACGTGCCCACTGGGTGGAAAATCGTCGTGCCGATGTTTCCGGCGGCTCGTACGAGCTCTTCGTCGGTTTGAAAATCCGGGCCCGGGGTGTATTCCTCCGGCTCGTACTTCTTCATCGCCTCGGTGCCCAGCACGATGCGGCGCGTGAGCCGGATGGCGTTCGCGGCGATCCGCCGATCCTCCGGCGTCGAAAGATAATTGGGCGCGATCTCCGGGTAGGCACGCGGGTCGGTGGATCTGACCCGCACGTACCCACGCGAAGTCGGACGAAGGTTGCAGACGCTTGCGGTGAACGCGTTGAACGGGTGCGGCGGATCGCCGAACTTGTCGAGAGAGATCGGCTGCACGTGGTATTCGAGGTTCGGCGTCGGCTGCGATGGATCGGATTTGGTGAACGCGCCCATTTGCGAAGGCGGCATCGTCATCGCGCCCGACCGCGACCAGGCGTACTGGCAGCCCATGAGCGCTTTCTGCCACCACGATCCGAGGAGCGTGTTGAGCGTGAGCGCGTTCTTCACCTTGAATGCCATGCGAAGCTGCAGGTGGTCCTGCAGGTTCTCACCGACGCCGGGCAGGTCCTGGACCACGGGAATTCTGTGCGACTGCAGGAGCGCACCGGGCCCGATGCCCGAAAGCTGGAGTATCTGAGGGCTCCCGATCGCGCCGGCCGAAAGGATCGTTTCGCCACGTGCTTCGGCGAACTGCTCTTCGTTATCGCGGTACAATTCGACGCCGAGCACGCGCCGTCCTTCGATTCTCAGGCGCTTCACGAGCGCGCCCGTCATTACGGCTACGTTCGGGCGCTTCATCGCAGGACGGAGAAACCCTTTGGCTGCGCTCCACCGCACCCCGTTCCGCTGATTGACTTCGAAGCGGCCCACGCCTTCGTTGTCGCCGCGGTTGAAGTCCTCCGTCCTCGGAATGCCGCTTTCCAGCGCAGCTTCAGCAAACGCGTCGAGAATCTCCCAGGTGATCTTCGGTCGCTCGACACGCCATTCGCCGCCTTCGCCATGCTTTTCGTCCGCGCCGCGCCAGTGGTCTTCCGACTTCATGAAAACCGGCAGCACGTGCTGCCAGGACCAGCCGGATTCGCCGGTGACCTGCGCCCATTCGTCGTAATCGCGCGCCTGGCCCCGCAGATACAGCATCGCGTTGATCGAAGAGCTGCCGCCGAGCACGCGCCCCCGCGGGTAGCCGATCGTGCGGCCGTTCAGGCCGGCCTGCGGCTCGGTCTTATAGCACCAGTCGGTGCGCTGGTTGCCGATGCAGTACAGATAGCCGACAGGAATGTGTATCCAGATCCAGTCGTCCTTGCCGCCCGCTTCGAGCAGCAGGACCGACTTGCGGCCGTCCGCCGAAAGACGATTTGCCAGCACGCATCCCGCGGTGCCGGCCCCGACAATGATGTAATCGAACGAGCCGACGCTGCGCATGGTCAGGCCGTCTTCTTGTAGCCTCGCACGTCCTGAAATGGCGGCTCGCGGCCCGGCTGCAGATCCGTTTCGCTCGAGTTCAGGCAGATCTGCAGCATCGAGAAATAACCCACCGATCCGATGAGATCGACCAGCGCCTTCTCGCCGAAATGCGCCCGCGCTTCGTTGAACGTCTTCTCGCTCACGAAGTGGTTTTGCAGCACCTCCATCGCGAACGTGTAGTAAATGCGCTCGTCGTCGGCTTTGAAGTCGGGTTTCCTGCCCGCTGCGAGATCGCGGATCACGTCGTCGGGTATGCCTGCCGCGCGCGCTTTGTCGACGTGCGCGTTCCACGAGTACTGTGCGTCCCAGAAACGTGCCGTCACGAGTATGCCGAACTCGCGCAGCTTCACCGGAAGATTGCAGTCGAAGCGAAAGTAATTACTGAGCGGCGACACCTTGTCCATCAGGTCGGGACTGTGCAGCCACGTGAGATAAGGGCCGACGGGCTTGTCGCGCCGCTCCGCATGCTTCTTCCAGGTCTCCTGCTGACGGGATGTCAGTTGCTCGTACGTGAGCGTGGGCAGTCTCATGTCCTCTCCTGTGGGATCGTTTACATAGTGTGGACGCCGTGCGCGTACAAGTGTACGTTCATATGCGTCCGTCCAACAAAGGCGACTCAAAAGGTCCAACATGCAATTCGAATTCAATGACGAGCAGCGCGAATGGCAGATGAAAGCGCGCAGGTTCGCGCAGGAGGAAATCCGCCCCATCTCCCTCGCGCGCGACCAGATGCCGGGCGCCGCCGCGACCTGGGACTGGGACATCATCCGCAAAGGCTCCAAGCTCGGCTTTCGAACCGCGGCGGTGCCGAAGGAATGGGGTGGCCATGGCATCGGCTTCGTGACGCAGGCGCTCGTCATGGCGGAGCTCGCGAAAGGCGACAGCGCGATTTCGAAAGCGTTCAGCCAGAACTGGAAGTGGAGCCATCTCATCGCCGGCGCGTGCACGGACGAGCAGAAGCGCCGCTTTCTCACGCCGTTCCTGGCAGACGATACGTACGTGCTCGGCATGGGCGGCACCGAACCGAATGCAGGATCGGATAACCGCTATCCGCCCGAAGACGATCCGAAAGCGGGGCTCAAGCTCAAAGCCGAGCGCCGCGGCGACGAATGGATACTGAACGGCGAGAAGACGTTCATCGCGAACGGCGGCGTGGGCAAGCTCTTCTTCGCGGCTGCGCGCACGAACCCGAACGTCCCGGTGCAGGAAGGCACGACGATTTTCATGGTGCCGATCGACACGCCGGGATTCCGGATCGGCAAGATCTTCAACAAGGCCGGATGGCGCTTCTATCAGAACGGCGAGCTCATCTTCGAGAACGCACGCCTGCCGCATGCGAATATCCTCGGCGAAGTGAACGGCGGCCACAAAGCGCGCAGCAAAGGCAGCGCGGAGTTCAACGATTTCGAGCTGGCGGCGAATGCGCTCGGTGTGTGTGAGGATGCGTGCGAGTCCGCCGTGCGCTTCGCGAAGCAGCATTCACGCGCCGCCAGGCGCCTTTTCGATCATCAACTCGTGCAGTTGAAGCTCGGCGAGATGCACATGCTGACGGAAGCGCTGCGCTCGTTCGTGCTGCGCATGGCTGCGGAGATGGACCGCTCGGTGCACACGCAGGCCAACGTCGTGCTGCTCATGAATTTCTCGTGCGACGTGATCCAGAAAGTCACGCAGCTCAACATGAACATCCATGCGACCGGCGGCGAAACCATGGACGCACATGCGGAGAAGCTCGTGCGTGACGCGATCATCTGGACACACCTTGGCGGCGACGCCTCGCAGCGGTTGAAAGCGGTGCGCCGGCTCGGCGCCGGCATCCCCGTCGCGGCGCACTAACTGCGCGACGAGACAGCGGCCGCGAAAAGGCTCTCCGCAAATCCGCCGCGCGCTGCGTCGGGCATGGAAGCAGCGGCCCTGAGATATTCCTTCACGGTCGTGACCGCAGCGATCGGCTGGCCGCCCACGCATTCGACGAGCGCGGCCGCGCGCGATTCGAGCTCCGCGTCGGGCACGACATCGTTCGCGAGACCGACGGCGAGTGCACCCCGCGCATCCAGCTCGGCCGTCGAATACACCATGTAACCGATCGTCCGCGCTGGTATGCGGTCCGCCAACGCCGACATCGCCAGCGTCGGCGGCAGGCCGCGCGACATTTCCGGCAGACGAAAGCGCGCGCGCTCAGCGGCGATCGTCATGTCGCATGCGCCAGCCAGTGCGCAACCAAAACCGTAAGCAGCACCCTGCACGAGCGACAGCGTCGGTACCGGCAACTCGCGGAGCGTCGTATAGAGCGTCATCATCGGGCCGGTCATCGTGGCCCGGATTTTCAGCGCGCTCGGTGCAGCAGCTCCGGACGCGGAGCTTTCCGGCGCTGTCTGATAGTCGCGTCCTCTGCAGAAATCCTTGCCGCGTCCCGAGATGACGACGATTTTCACCTCCGGCCCGATCGACTGCAGCGCGGCCGTCAGCGCACCGATCATGTACATGGTGGCGAGATTGCCGCAGTCAGGCCGGTTCAATTCGATGCGGTACGCAGCGCCCGCTGTGTTTACGACGATTTCGTTCAAGTCGATTTCCTCCCCGAAGATGCGCAGTTGCGAAGCGGCTCGATGCCGCTTCGCTCAGATCCTGCACTCCTCCGAGCCGCAGCCCAGATCCCGATCGGCCTGCGCGAGCAGGCGGTCGAACGTCTCCGGGACTCGCACGAGGCGTCCAAGCACGTGTGGTCCTGTCGCCTGGAGCCAGTACGCGTGCGTGGGATGAGACCCGCCCGCAACGATGAACACGATGTTGTCGGGCTTGAGCGATATCGGCCATGGATCCTGCCGGACGCTCTCGCGCGTGATGGGATTCGAATCGATCTCGAACCACGAAAGCGCGCCGCCGCGCTTCAGGTGCTCGAGCGGAATCTTCGAGTTCTCCCACAGGAAATCGCGCAGCTTGGTCTTCGTCCAGCCTTGCTCCGCCATCATCTGGGCGACTACGCGTGGAACGATCATGATGCCCGGCGTGCCGTGCTCGTAGCCCATGAGCGCGCCGAGATTCGGCGTGCGCATGTAATCCGCCATGCGCCACAACCCCTGCAGCACATCTTCCTCCGGCGTCTCCTTGCGCGCGCTGCGGCGGCGCACGTTCGTTACACCGGTGCCGAATACGACGGACACGGAGTTCGTTCCGCGCTCGAAGCCGTGGCGCTCGGTTGCATGCGGCAGCCATCCCTCAGGC
The DNA here is from genome assembly GCA_035650035.1 of Burkholderiales bacterium. Taxonomy (GTDB): domain Bacteria; phylum Pseudomonadota; class Gammaproteobacteria; order Burkholderiales; family SG8-41; genus JAQGMV01. The sequence continues at coordinate 8,834 of DASRIK010000574.1, forward strand.
AGCCCGTCTTCGTCTTCGGCGAAAACGACGTTCGTGTAGCGCATTGCACCCCAGATCGCCATCGTGCCGACACCGGGAACTGCACCGCCGACGTTCTGCTGCAGCATGCGTAACGCGCGACCGATGCTCGCGCCGGCCGGCTGCTGCGGGTCGGGCCCGAGACAGCCGAATCCGGAGTTGAGCCGGATCTGCTTCGCGATGGGGCCGTTCACGATCACCACCGGGAACGGCGCGCCAGAAGTCGCCTGCAACTGATCGAAATTCGAGCTCGGATCGAGGCACGCATCGACCGCCGCGATTAGGACGGGCAGGTACTCCGGACGTCCGCCGGCCATCGCCAGCGCGATCGCGCACGTTTCCACCGTCGTGACGCCGCCTCGCGGCGGGAACTTGCCGAGCGCACCGTCGCGCGGGAGTGCACTTCCCTGCAGGATCCAGTCGACGCGCTCACGGGTCGCCGGCCAGATCGGCAAGCCGTCGCCCCAGAGATTCGTAAGCAGCAGGTTGTTCGCCTTGAAGAGCGCGTCTTCGTAGCTCGAGCCTTCGACGCTCAGCATTTTCGCTTCGCCGTTGCCGCGCTCGAAATCGGACTTCCACTTCGTGAGCCCGTTGTAGAACTCGCGCTTGCGAAGGTCGAGCGG
>DASRIK010000575.1:0-3089 GCA_035650035.1 Burkholderiales bacterium
TCGGCCTCGATCCCGTGCCGGGCTACTTGCCGCCGAACGAGGTCGCCAACGAGGCGCTCGCGAAACGCTATCCGCTCGCGATGATCTCCCCGCCTGCGCGCAACTACTTGAACTCGACGTTCGTGAACGTGAAAAGCCTGCGCGACGCCGAAGGCGAGCCGCACCTCGAGATCCATCCGCACGACGCTGCGGCGCGCGGCATCGCCGACGGCGCTCGCGTGCGCGTGTTCAACGACCGCGGCTCGCTCGAGCTCAAGGCGCGTATCACCGAGAAAGCTCGCCCCGGCGTCGTCGTCGCGTTGTCCGTCTGGTGGAAGAAGCTCGCGCGCGACGGCAAGAACGCCAACGAGCTCACGAACCAGGTGCTGACCGACATCGGCCGCGCACCGACGTTCTACGACATCCGCGTGGAGCTCGAGCTCGCATGAAAATCGTAACCCTGATTGGAATCTTGGTTCTTTTTCAACAGGCTGCCTTGGGAGCGACTCGGGCTGACGATGGAAAGCTTTCTGCTCGAAACGACGCTCTCATCGAACCTTTCTTAGGAGATTTTCTAGGCTCTTTGAATACGGCGTTAACGCTGTCCCCCTATGACGATTTGAACCACAACCTGTGTGGTGGACCGGACAATCCTCCGTGCCGGGACGAATACGGCAATCCAACGCCCCACTTGAGCCCTCTTGCAAACGTTATCTTTAGAGTTTCCCGCAACAGCGACGGAAAGATTCAAGCTGCAATTTTTCAAACGACAGAGCAATACCGAAACAATACGCCGATCGATCTCATCGGCCAGTATTGCAATAGCAGCATCGGAGACCTTGCTGAATATGACTTCATGGGCAAAGACGGCAACTTTACCGTCGCCAATCTCAGCTTTCCGATTCACCCTGGAAAGTGCAGCGATCGACTGGGCTATTCAATTGGAAGCAATTTCGAGCTGCGAATCACTCGAAAGCCGGGGGAGGAGAAGGCTTCTCAACTGGAAGTTCGCCTTTATCGGGGAACCGAAAATCAGAATCGAACATTCGTTAAGCGGGACACCGGCGAAACATACGAAGTCCGCATGAAATTCGAGCCGCGCAAATACGACGAGTTTGAGCGCGATTACTTTCATCGCAATTACGAGTTTTGCCCGATCGACGAGAACGGCGAAATAATCCCTGACTCCAAAGACTGTTTTACTCGAACGCCCGAACAGACTGGGATAGTTTTGCCGACAACAACTGGTTTCCCGTTCTTCATGTGGGACACAGTTCAAGACCCTAAAGTCCGCGTCAAAAAGAGTCCGCGCACCAAGGTCTATCACGAAGGTACGTTCTACCGATATCAACCGGGTTTTTAGTACCGGAGACGATCGCCGTCGTCGCGTTGTCCGTCTGGTGGAAGAGGCTCGCGCGCGACGGCAAGAACACCGACGAGCTCCACGAGCCGGGCGCTGACCGATATCGGCCGCGCGCCGACGTTCTACGACGTCCGCGTCGAGCTCGAGTTCGCCCGCCCCAGCCACGCTCACCTGCGTAATTGGATGCCCGCGAGTGCGGCGAGCATAGGACTCGATGCGCCGGGGGGTCTCGATCTGACATCCACCGTGAGTTTCCCGCCGCAGCGCCGGCAGGTTTCGCTCTGGATCCACGAAACACGCTTGAGCCGCTGCGCCAGCAGGGGCCGCTCGGGGGATCGATGAACGGGCGGACTCACACAGTGTGTGAGGGGTTGTCACACCGCGGTGTAACAACGGGCGGCTAGCCGGCAGAACTTAGTACGTACTAGATTCGCGAAAGTGGGCAGCAAAGCAGCGTACGATCGGTATGGCCTTGTACGTACAAGGTTTTTCGGTCGTATCGGCAGGATAAGCTAGGTTTCGCTCGACACGATAAGCTAGAATTGATACAACAGAATAAGCTAGTTTTAAAACAGCACAATAAGCTAGATTCACTACGTGAAGGCAAGAGTAGCAGGGAAGGACTGAAAGGCTGAAGAACGATGGCAAGCCCGCAGGAAAAACTCGCCGATTCATTGGAAGCCCTTGAAGCATTGCAAGACAAGGGCGTCGTCGCCGTGCGCTCGTCCGATCTGAGCCGGACGGACCGCGAGCGCCTGCTCCAGGCCGGCTTCCTCACGGAAGTGATGAAGGGCTGGTACATCCCGGCCCGGCCCGATGAGCGCGCAGGCGAGAGCACCGCATGGTACGCGTCCTTCTGGGACTTCTGCGCCGCCTATCTCGAGGAGCGCTTTGAAAACCAGTGGTGCCTGTCGCCCGAGCAATCGCTGTTCCTGCATGCCGGACAGCGCACCGTGCCAAGACAGCTTCCGGTGCGCGCGCCCAAAGGCCGCAACAACGCAACCGCCCTGCCCCACAACACCTCGCTGTTCGAACTCCGCGCCGAACTGCCGGCGGAAAGCAGCCGCGAAATCCTGCACAGCCTGCGGATCTACACACTGCCCGCCTCGCTCGTCCACAGCGGCGCGCCACTATTCGCGGAGAACGCGGCGGAGGCAAGGGCCACGCTCGCGATGATCCGGGATGCCTCCGACGTGCTCGCAATCCTGCTCGAAGGCGGCCACAGCGTCATCGCCGGAAGGCTCGCCGGCGCGTTTCGGAATATTGGGCGCGACAGAATCGCCGATGAGATTCTCAGCACGATGAAAAGCGCGCGCTACGACGTGCGGGAAACCGACCCGTTCCAGAAGCCCGCGCCGTTCACGTTCACCGCCCGCGAACCATCACCCTACGTCACGCGCACGCGCCTGATGTGGCATGAGATGCGCGAAAAAATCATCCCACTCTTCCCCGCGCCACCGAATAAGGCGAGCGATATCAAGCCATACATGCAGCGGGTCGAGGACGTCTATGTCACCGACGCCTACCATTCGCTCTCGATCGAGGGCTACCGCGTGAGCGCGGAGCTCATCGAGCGCGTGCGCACAGGCAACTGGAATCCGGACAACAACCACGAAGACCGCGACCAACGCAACGCCCTCGCCGCGCGAGGATATTTCGATGCATTTCAGACGGTGAAGACAAGCGTCGAGAAGGTCCTCAACGGAGAGAACGCCGGCAAGGTTGCCGATCACGACCATGCCGACTG
>DASRIK010000576.1:0-14640 GCA_035650035.1 Burkholderiales bacterium
CGAGCTTGCCCTGCATGAGCTGGAACGTGCCGATCGGCTGCCCGAATTGCTGACGTTCGTGCATATACGGAAGCACGGCATCGAGGCATGCATGCATGATTCCCACCGGACCGCCCGCGAGCACTGCGCGCTCGTAGTCGAGGCCGCTCATCAGGACCTCGACGCCCCGGCCCTCAGCGCCCAATACGTTCTCCGATGGTACTGAGCAGCCCGTGAATACGAGCTCGCTCGTGTTGGAACCGCGCATACCGAGCTTGTCGAGTTTTGGCGAAGCTGAAAACCCGGGATAGCCCCGCTCGACGATGAACGCCGTAATACCGCGCGGTCCGGCGTGCGGGTCAGTCTTGGCGTAGACCACCAGCACGTCGGCATCGGGACCGTTGGTGATCCACATTTTCGTGCCGTCGAGTATGTACGCGTCGCCGCGCCGCTCGGCTCTGAGGCGCATGCTGACCACATCGGATCCGGATCCCGCTTCGCTCATCGCGAGCGCGCCGACGTGCTCGCCGGAAATCAGGCGCGGCAGATACTGGCGCTTCTGTTCGGTCGTGCCGTGCCGCCGGATCTGATTTACGCACAGGTTCGAATGCGCGCCATACGAAAGCCCCACCGATGCGGACGCACGTGAAAGCTCTTCCATAGCGACTACGTGCGCGAGGTAGCCTAGACCGGCGCCGCCCCATTCCTCTTCGACGGTAATACCGAGAAGGCCTAAGGCACCAAGCCGAGGCCAGAGGTCACGCGGGAATGCGTTATCGCGATCGATTTCGGCGGCGCGAGGGGCTATTTCGTTCGATGCGAAGTCGCGGACGGTTTCGCGCAGAATGTCGATCGTCTCCCCGAGGCCGAAATCGAGACCTGCCAAGCCATTCATTCCGCGCCCTCGTTCAACATTCTGACGTTTACGTGCTCGTCAACGTTAGGCGGCTTTAGCATTGCCGTTGGGCCCTGCGCGAGGAGCCTCCTGCATTGCGTCGCAAAAAATTCGACCTCCTGGAGCATCACTTCGACGTCCTCGCGCTGTTGCTCGAGGCGCGCTCTGCGCTTTTCGAGCTTGGTCAGGAAGACCTCGAGCTGTTTACGCTCGTCTTTCGAGAGGTCGTAAAGGTCGAACAACTCTTTGATTTCCTGAAGGCTGAAACCCAGTCGCTTGCCTCGGAGGGCGAGCTTGAGGCGTACGCGATCGCGTGCGCTGAATACGCGAGTGAGGCCCCGGCGTCGAGGAGTCAGGAGGCCTTCGGCCTCGTAATGGCGGATGGTGCGAGTGGTCACTCCAAATTCCTCCGCCAGTGCCGTTATCGTGTAGGTTGCCGTCATTGTGCTTTGCAGTATTGCTGTGTAGAATCAACATGTTCTGCATCATAAGCTTGCTTTTACGTAAACGTCAACCACTGTTATATGGCCGAAGAACGGGGAGATGCACGCATGGGTGATCAGCGCGAGGGCGAGAAACTGAAATTCGATCCAGCGGAGCTCGCGCGGCTGTACGCCGATATCGCCGCCCGAAGCGGCGAGCTCGTCACCCGTTACATCGCGGGCCACACGGATAAAGCCATTCGACCGATGTCGGATGAGCTCGGCATCAGCAAAGCGTTTTTCGAGGCATGGACACGCATGCTCACGGACCCGTTCCGCGTCGCCGACGCGCAGGTGAAGCTCTGGCAGGACTACTGGTCGCTCTGGCAGCGCTCGATGCTGCGACTCATGGGACAGTCGGCGGCGCCCGTCGCGGAAGCGGCCCGCGGCGATCGCCGGTTCAAGCACGGTGACTGGCAGGACAACTTTCTGTACGACTACATCAAGCAGTCGTATCTCATCGCCGCGAAACACCTGCATCACGTGATCGCCGGGGTGCAAGGCCTCGACGAGCGCACTGCCAGGAAAGTCGATTTCTACACCCGCCAGTACATAGATGCGCTTTCGCCGTCGAACTTCGTGCTCACCAATCCCGAAGTGCTGCGCGAGACGATGTCGAGCGGCGGGCAGAATCTGCTCAGGGGTTTCGCGAACCTGCTGGAGGATCTCTCGCGGGGGAACGGATCCGGGTTGCGGCTGCGCATGACCGACGAGCGCGCTTTCAAGCTCGGGGAGAACATTGCGATCACACCGGGCAAGGTCGTTTACCAGAACGACCTGATGCAGCTCATTCAGTACACGCCCACGACGGAGCAGGTCTACAGGCGGCCGCTCCTCATCGTTCCGCCGTGGATCAACAAGTACTACATCCTTGACCTGCGCGAGAACAATTCGTTCGTGAGATGGGCGGTCGAGCAGGGCCACACGGTGTTCATCGTCTCGTGGGTGAATCCCGACGCCCGTTTTGCCTCGAAGACGTTCGAGGACTACCTGAAGGAAGGTCCGCTCGCCGCGGTTGACGCCGTCGAGCGCGCAACCGGCGAGCGGGAGATGAACCTGATCGGCTTCTGCCTCGGCGGGACGCTGCTCGCGACGGCGTTGGGCCATCTCGCTGCGAAAGGCGACACCCGGGTAAAGAGCGCGACGTTTTTCGCCACGCTGCTCGATTTCGAGGAAGCAGGCGAGCTCGAGGTGTTCGTCGACGAGCAGCAGGTGGAAGCGCTCGAGAAGCGCATGGAGGGCCGCGGCTACCTCGAAGGCTCGGAGATGGCCACGACGTTCAATCTCCTGCGGGCGAACGATCTCATCTGGACCTTCGTCGTAAACAATTATCTGCTCGGGCGTGATCCGTTCCCGTTCGATCTCCTTTACTGGAACTCCGATTCGACGCGCATGCCGGCAGCTATGCACAGCTACTATCTGCGGAACATGTATCTGCGCAATCTGCTTACGCAGCCGGGCGGAATCGTCCTGAACGACACGCCGATCGACCTCGGAAAAGTGGACATTCCGCTGTATTTCATTTCTACGGTCGAAGATCACATCGCGCCTTGGAAATCTTGCTATGCGGGCGCGCGGCTCTTCAAGGGCCCGGTCCGCTTCGTGCTCGGCGGCTCCGGCCATATCGCAGGAATCATCAACCCGCCGTCGGCAAACAAGTACGGTTACTGGACGAACGAGGCGCTGCCTGCCGATGCCGAAACGTGGCTTGCAGGTGCGTCGCAGCACGGCGGCTCGTGGTGGCTCGATTGGGCGCGCTGGAGCGCGTGTCACGCCGGCGAAAAAGTCGCCGCGCGCGTTCCGGGGTCCGGCGGACTGCCGGCGCTCGAAGATGCCCCGGGTTCGTACGTAAGCATCCGGGCGGAGCATGCGGGTGACAAAGCGGCGGCTTGCGGTGCCGCGCCGCTCGCGACAGGCGGTCCGAGCTGACCGGATGGACATCCGCGGCAGCGTATTTCTGGTCACGGGCGGCGGCTCGGGACTCGGTGCGGCGACGGTGCGCAGACTCGTCGCAAGCGGCGGTAGAGTGGTGGTCGTCGATGTGAACCCGGATGCGGGCCGCGCGCTCACCTCGGAGCTCGGCGCGTCCACGCGTTTCGTCGAGGCCGATGTGCGGGACGAAGCGGCTATCCGCGCCGCAGTGAGCGAAGCGCAGGCCCACTACGGCGCGCTTCACGGAACCGTCAATTGTGCCGGCGTCGCGCCCGCGGAGCGGGTGCTCGGCAAGATGGGACCGCATGGGCTCGACTCGTTCGAACGCGCAATCAGTATCAACCTGGTCGGCACCTTCAACGTTATCCGTCTTGCGGCGCAGGCCATCGCCGACAATGCGCCAGGACAGGGCGGGGAGCGCGGCGTCATCATCAACACCGCGTCGGTGGCCGCGTTCGAAGGCCAGATCGGGCAGGCGGCTTACAGCGCATCCAAGGCCGGCGTAGCCGGGATGACGCTGCCGATCGCCCGGGAGCTCGCGCGGTTCGGCATTCGCGTGATGACGATCGCACCCGGCATCTTCGAGACGCCGATGCTTGCCGCGATGAGCACGCAAGTGCAGGCTTCGCTGGGCGCGCAGGTGCCTTTCCCATCGCGGCTTGGCAGGCCCGAGGAGTACGCGATGCTGGTGGAGCACATCGTGCTTAACCAGATGCTGAACGGTGCCGTAATACGCCTTGACGGGGCCATACGCATGGGCCCGAAATAGCATTCATAAACGCCGCGGACGAAGAGCCGCGGCCATGAATAGAACGCTGGTCAACAGTCTGAGAGTTTCCGGGGGATTCCGGTGAAGCTTTGGAAATGGCATACGCTCGTTTTCCGTTGCCCGTGCTGCGGAAAAGAAGCGGAGTATGCGGCGCAGATCATCGAGGGCTCGCATAAAGGTACGCTTTGGGATCCTTCTTACTGGTGCGAGAAATGCGCCACCGCGGTGCGTGCGCGCGACACATGGCTTTTCGGCGCGGTTTTCGGACCGCTCATGGCGATGGTTGCGACATTTGCTTTCGAAGCGCTGCCGCCCCCCTTTCAAGCCGCCCAATCGTTCACGATCGCTTTCACCGTGATTTGCTGTGCAATCGTGGGATGGCCGCTTTCGCGGTCGCTCTCGAAGCACCTCCTCTACTGGGAAGCGCGTAATCCGCGCGACCCGCGCGCTTTGCGGCAGGCGCAGTTGCGCCGGCTGCAAGACGACGACGAGTAAGCTCCCGACTGCGTCGTTGGCGCAGTAAGCTTCCACCAATTCGGCGTCGGGCTCGCCGGTCACGCGCCGGCCTACTCGTCACGGCCCACTCCCTCACTCGACCCGGTCATGTGACCGCCGCTCGTCAGGCACGCTGATCGCCTGACTCAGCAACGCCGCGGCTGCGGCGCCGCAGCATGCTCGCGGCGAGGGTGCTCGCTATAATCGTTTGCTCCCCGATGCTGCACGGCTTCACGAGCCGAGCCACTGCGCGCGTATTCCAAAGAAGGTGATCGCATGGACATGAAGGACATCTACCCCGACGTCGATCCGCAGGAAACCCGCGAATGGCTCGACGCGCTGGAATCGGTGCTGGAAACCGAAGGGCCGGAGCGTGCCCATTTTCTTCTGGAGAAGCTGGTCGACAGAGCACGGCGCTCCGGTGCGTACATTCCCTTCAGCGCAACGACGGCATATGTCAACACGATTCCCGCCGGGCGCGAGGAGCATCTGCCCGGCGACCCAGAGCTCGAGGCGCGGCTGCGCGCACTCGTGCGGTGGAATGCGATGGCGACCGTCGTTCGCGCGAACAAGGATTCCTCGGAGCTCGGAGGCCATATCGCGAGCTTCGCATCGGCGGCAACGCTGTACGACATAGGCTTCAATCATTTCTTCCGCGCGGCGAACGAGAACTTCCTCGGCGACCTCGTGTATTTCCAGGGCCATTCCGCGCCGGGTGTCTACGCGCGTGCGTACCTCGAAGGGCGCATCAGCGAGGAGCAGCTCAAGAATTTCCGCTGCGAAGTGAACTGCGCGGGCCTCTCGTCGTATCCGCATCCGTGGCTGATGCCGGATTTCTGGCAGTTCCCGACGGTGTCGATGGGCCTCGGGCCGCTCATGGCGATCTATCAGGCGCGCTTCATGCGCTACATGCGCGACCGCGGCATCCTCGAAGCGCAGGGCCGAAAAGTGTGGGCGTTCATGGGCGACGGCGAAATGGACGAGCCCGAATCGCTGGGCGCCATCTCACTCGCCGGACGCGAGCAGCTCGACAACCTGATTTTCGTCATCAACTGCAATCTCCAGCGCCTCGACGGCCCGGTGCGCGGCAATGGCAAGATCATTCAGGAGCTGGAAGGCAACTTCCGCGGCGCCGGCTGGAACGTGATCAAGGTGATCTGGGGGTCGTACTGGGATCCGCTGCTCGCGCGCGATACGAAAGGCCTGCTGCTGAAGCGCATGGAAGGGTGCGTCGACGGGGAATATCAGGCATTCAAGGCGAACGACGGCGCGTACGTGCGCAAGCACTTCTTCGGTAAATATCCCGAGCTCCTCGAGATGGTCGCCAACATGTCGGACGACGATATCTGGCGCCTGAACCGCGGCGGCCACGATCCGCACAAGGTGTATGCGGCTTACGCAGCCGCGGCGAAGCACAGAGGGCAGCCCACGGTGATTCTAGCGAAGACGATCAAGGGCTACGGGATGGGCGAGTCGGGAGAGGGGCAGAACATCACCCATCAGCAGAAGAAGATGGGCACCTCCTCGATACGCGCGTTCCGCGACCGCTTCAGAGTTCCCATTCCGGATGACCAGGTGGATGCGGTACCGTTCTATCGTCCGCCGGAAGATTCGCCCGAGATGCAGTATCTGCGGAGCCGCGTGGAGGCCATGGGCGGCTCTCTGCCGGCGCGCAGACGCAAAGCTGCGCCGCTCGAAGTGCCGGCCCTTTCCGCTTTCGAAGCGCAGTTGAAAGGAACGGAAGGGCGCGAGATCTCCACGACGATGGCGTTCGTGCGCATTCTCAACACGATCATTCGCGACAAGAAGATCGGCAAGCTGGTCGTGCCGATCGTACCGGACGAATCACGGACTTTCGGCATGGAAGGGATGTTCCGGCAGCTGGGCATCTATTCGCATGTCGGCCAGCTCTACACGCCGCAGGACGCTGCCCAGCTCATGTACTACAAGGAAGACAAGAACGGACAGATCCTCGAGGAAGGCATCAACGAAGCGGGTGCGATGTCGTCCTGGATCGCGGCTGCGACCGCGTACAGTACGCACGGCCAGTCGATGATTCCGTTCTACATCTACTATTCGATGTTCGGGTTCCAGCGCGTAGGCGATCTCACGTGGGCCGCGGGCGACATGCGCGCTCGGGGTTTTCTACTGGGCGGCACCGCAGGGCGCACGACGCTGAACGGTGAGGGGTTGCAACACGAAGACGGACACAGTCACATCCTCGCGTCGACGATTCCGAATTGTATTTCGTACGACCCGACGTTCGCGTACGAGCTCGCCGTGATCATCCAGGACGGCCTGCGGCGCATGTATCAGGAGCAGGAAGACGTCTACTACTACATCACGGTGATGAACGAGAACTATGCCCATCCGCCGATGCCCGCGGGTGTCGAGAAAGGCATATTGAAAGGCATGTATCTGCTCTCGGAAGGCAAAGGTCGGAAAGGCGGCCTGAAGGTGCAGCTCGTCGGGAGCGGCACGATACTTCGCGAGCTCATCGCGGGTGCCGAGCTGCTCGAGAAGGATTTCGGGATCGGCGCAGACATCTGGAGCGCGACGAGCTTCAACGAGTTGCGCCGCGACGGGCTCGCGACCGAGCGCTGGAACATGCTGCACCCCGAGGAGGACCGCCGCCTCCCCTACGTGGAGCAGTGTCTGAAAGATCGTCCCGGCCCGGTGATCGCCGCAACCGATTACATGAAAGTGTTCGCCGATCAGATCCGGCCTTTCATTCCCACCCACAACTTCATCGCGCTCGGTACCGATGGCTTCGGCCGCTCCGACACCCGCAAGGCGCTGCGCAGTTTCTTCGAAGTGGATCGCCACTATGTCGCGGTGGCGGCGTTGAAGGCGCTTGCGAACGAAGAAGCCGTCCCGCCGGCCAAAGTGGCGGAAGCGATACGCAAGTACGGAATCGATCCGCAGAAGCCGGATCCCACAACAGTGTAGCGCTATGGCAGAGACGATCGAAGTCAAAGTCCCCGACATCGGCGATTTCAAGGACGTGCCGGTGATCGAAGTGTTCGTCAAAGCCGGCGACAAGGTGAGCGCCGAGGATTCGCTGATCACCGTCGAGTCCGACAAGGCGACGATGGAAGTGCCGTCGCCCGTTTCCGGTGTGGTGAAAGAGCTGCGGGTGAAGATCGGCGACAAAGTGTCGGAGGGCTCGCCGGTGCTGGTGCTCGAGTCTGCCGCCGCAAGACCCGCCGAAGATACGAGCGCGCCAGCGAGTGCCGCGAAAGAAGCCGCGGCGCCGGCGATTCCAGCGCGTGAATCGACGCCCGCACCTCAACCCGCCGCACGCGCGCCCGACGCTTTGACCGGACAGAAGCCTTCGCCACAGCAACGCGCCGCCGAAGACCGGCCGCAGCCCACGCAAACGCTCGCGCGTACCGATGTCGACGAAGCGTCTTTCGCAAAAGTGCATGCAAGCCCCTCGGTGCGCCGGCTTGCCCGCGAATTCGGCGTCGATCTCTCGAAAGTGAAAGGGAGTGGCCCGAAGGAACGAATACTGAAGGAAGATGTGCAGGGCTACGTCAAAGCCGAGCTCATCCGGCCGCGCGCGGCGCCGTCAGCTGGATTGGCCCTCGACCTGCCGCCGCTTCAGTCAGTCGATTTCGCGAAGTTCGGCCCGGTGGAAGCGAAACCGCTGTCGCGCATCAAAAAGCTCTCGGGTGCGTTTCTCCACCGTAACTGGCTGACGATTCCGCACGTCACGCAGCACGAAGAAGCGGACGTCACCGAGCTCGAAGCATTTCGCAAATCGCAGGCGGAGGAAGCGAAGGCTCAGGGGATCCGCTTCACGATACTCGGGTTTCTCATGAAAGCTTCGGTGGTCGCGCTGCGTCAGTTTCCCGAATTCAACGCATCGCTTGCACCTGACGGCGAAAACCTGGTCCTCAAGAATTACTATCACATAGGCGTCGCCGTCGACACGCCCAACGGGCTCGTCGTCCCGGTCATACGCGACGTGGACAAGAAAGGTCTTCTCGAGCTCGCGCGCGAGCTCGGCGACGTGAGCGCGCGCATGCGCGACGGAAAGATCGCACCGACCGATCTGCAAGGCGGCTGCTTTTCGATTTCGAGCCTGGGCGGGATCGGGGGCACGTTTTTCACGCCGATCATCAATGCGCCCGAAGTCGCGATCCTGGGTGTGGGAAAAGCCGTCACGAAACCGATATGGACCGGCAAGGAATTCGCGCCACGGCTGATGCTGCCGCTGTCGCTGTCCTACGATCATCGCGTGATCGACGGGGCATCGGGCGCGCGCTTCATTTCGTTCCTGGCGGGCGTGCTGGTCGATATACGCAAGCTTGTGCTTTAAACCTGCGCCGTGAGCCGTAAGCGGTAAGCCGTGGATTTGGCCCGTCACCCGTCACCCGTCACCCGTCAGCGGGCGGCTTGAGCTATGCCCACTGGCACCGGCCCGATCGGCATCTTCGGCGGCACGTTCGACCCGATCCACTACGGCCATCTGCGGCTGGCCGAAGAGATCGCGGAGGGCGCGAAGCTCGCCGAAGTGAGGTTCATGCCGAGCGGCACGCCGCCTCATCGCGCGCGGCCGGGCGCGGACGCCGAACACCGCCTCGAGATGGCGCGACTCGCGACCGCCGATAACCCGTGCTTCAAGGTCGACGAGCGGGAAACGAAACGCGCGGGTCCGGGTTACACCTACGACACGCTCGTCGAGCTGCGGCAGGAACTTGGAAAAAATCGCCCCATCGCGTTACTCCTGGGCGCGGACGCTTTTCTGGAGCTTGCGACGTGGCATCGCTGGCGCGAGCTTTTCAATCTGGCGCACATCGTGGTCGCCTACCGGCCAGGCTTTCCGATCGACACGTGGCAGTCGCGCATGCCGGAGCCGCTCGCGCACGAGTACGCGGCACGCTACATGCAACAACCGCTCGCCGTGCATCTTGCTCCCGCCGGGGGCATGGCAGCGGTTTCGATGACCGGTCTCGATATTTCGGCAACATTCGTCCGCAACGCGCTGCATGCCGGCTCGAGCGTGCGTTATTTGCTGCCGGACCGGGTTCTCGCATATATTCGTTCACACGGCTTGTATAGATAACGACTTGATGAGGCTGGACAAACTGGTTAAGGCGACTGTCGACGCGCTGGACGACATCAAAGGCCGCGACATCGTCGTGCTGGACGTACGAAAGCTCACGTCGCTCTTCGACAGAATCGTCATCGCAAGCGCCGATTCGACCCGGCAGGCCAAAGCGATGTCGAACAACGTGCAGGAAAAATTGAAAGCCGCCGGCGTCAAGGTATACGGCGTCGAAGGCGAGCAGGTTGGCGAATGGATCCTCGTCGATCTCGGCGCTGTGATCGTTCACATAATGCAGCCTGCGATCCGGCAGCACTACAACCTGGAAGAGCTGTGGACGCCACCGCGGGCGACGCGGCGCCGGGCCTCGACCGCTGCGGCAGTGCGCGAGCAATGACGGCTGGAGTCCCTCCCCCTCCGCCCCTCGATTGAAGCTCTTCATGGTTGCCGTTGGACACCGCATGCCGGCATGGGTCGATGCGGGGTTCGGCGAGTATGCCAAACGAATGCCCAGGGAGATGCCGCTAGAGCTGGTAGAGGTGAAACCGGAACGCCGGACTGCCACGGCGAACATCGAGCGCGTCACCGCGGCCGAAGGAAAGCGCCTGCGGTCGGCCTTGCCGCAGGACTGCTACAGGGTCGTGCTCGACGAGCGCGGGCAGTCATGCACGACGAAGGCACTGGCCCAGCGCCTGAGGGATTGGCAGATGGATGGCCGGGATGTTGCTTTCGTCATAGGCGGAGCTGACGGGCTCGAACCGGCGGTCCGACAGGAAGCCGACTGGCTCTGGTCCCTCGGCGCGCTGACGTTACCGCATGCGCTCGTACGGGTCGTGGTGGCCGAGCAGCTCTACCGCGCGAGCTCAATTTTGAAAAACCACCCGTATCACCGTGATTAATAATGCGCTACCCCCTTCAGCCTTGGCTCGGCGAGCCGATACAGGTTCGATATGTCACGGCAGATGATATACCTCGCGTCCCGCAGCCCCCGCCGGCGAGAGCTTCTCAAGCAGGTCGGAGTGACCTTTGAGATCGTGCTCCTGCGGGAGGACCTGCGACGCGGCCCCGATGTAGACGAAAGCCCGCTTCCCGACGAGCGGCCGGCCGCCTACGCGGTGCGCATTGCCTGCGCGAAAGCGGAGCTTGCCGCCCGGTACCTGGGCCGGCGGGCGCTTCCCGCACGTCCCGTCCTGGCGGCCGACACCACTGTCGTGTGCGACGGACGCATCATCGGGAAGCCGTTCGACCGGGAGGATGCCTTCAAGATCCTGAGGGTGCTTTCCGGAAGGGAGCATGAGGTCGTCACCGCCGTGGCAGTCGCGACACCGGACCGCGTTCAGCACGCCGTGTCCACCTCCAAGGTGTGGTTTCGGGCCCTCAAGGAAGATGAAATCAGACGCTACGTGGCGACCGGCGAACCCCTCGACAAGGCGGGCGCCTATGCCATCCAGGGCCGTGCCGCTCTCTTCGCAACGCGCATAGAAGGCAGTTATTCAGGCATCATGGGGCTGCCGCTGGCCGAAACGGCGGAGCTTCTGGGCAAATTCAGCATCGAGACGATCTGACGCGTTTCGCGCTGGTCTGAGTAACCGGGTCCGCAGCCCTTCGGGCGCGGCCGTTTTTGCGTGTACGCTTCTCATGAACGGCAGCACTGGATAGGCATGAACCCAGAGAAAGTCCACGTCGCCGGGTATTCGTCGCTCGAAGCGGGGGCGCGGTATGCCACGACCGAGGAAATCCTCGTGAACGTGACGCCTCAGGAGACGCGTGTCGCCGTGATCGAGCACGGCGTGACGCACGAGCTCCACATCGAGCGTGCGTCGGCGCGTGGTCTCGTCGGCAACATCTACATGGGGCGCGTGGTTCGCGTCCTCCCCGGCATGCAATCGGCCTTCATCGACATCGGCGGTGAGCGGGCGGCGTTTCTACATGTCGCCGATATCTGGGGCAGCCGCAACAACGGCTCGAATGCCGCAGGCGGTACCCCGATAGAGCGCCTGCTTTCCGAAGGTCAGAACCTTGTGGTCCAGGTCGTGAAAGACCCGATCGGCACCAAAGGCGCGCGCCTCTCGACGCAGATCAGCATGGCAGGTCGCCTGCTCGTGTACCTGCCTCAGGAATCGCACATCGGAATTTCCCAGCGCATCGAAGATGAGGAGGAGCGCCAGCACTTGCGCGAAAAGCTGCAGCAGCTCCTGCCCCCCGACGAAAAAGGCGGCTTCATCATCCGCACGGTTGCGGAGACCGCGTCGGATCGCGAGCTCGAAAGCGACGTCGCGTATCTGCGCAAGCTCTGGCACGGCATACAGGAGCGGGGACGCGATGCGGCGCCGCTCTCGCTGCTCTACCAGGATCTCAACGTGAGTCTTCGCGTGCTGCGCGACTTCGTGCACGAGGACACGGCGCGCATACTCGTCGATTCGCGCGAGACGTATCAGGCGATGCTCGAGTTCGCCGCCGAGTTCACACCGAACGTCGTGCCGCGGCTCGAGCATTACCACAGCGAGCGCCCGCTTTTCGATCTCTACGGCGTGGAAGACGAGATCGAGAAAGCGCTCGCACGGCGCGTGGAGCTGAAATCCGGCGGCTATCTCATCATCGACCAGACCGAAGCGCTGACGACCGTCGACGTGAATACCGGCGGGTACGTCGGAGGCCGGAGCTTCGACGATACGATTTTCAAAACGAATCTCGAAGCGGCACAGGTGATAGCGCGCCAGCTGCGCGTGCGCAATCTCGGCGGAATCATTATCATCGACTTCATCGACATGGACAGCGATGAGCACAGGAACGCCGTGCTGAACGAATTCCGCAAGGCGCTTGCCCGCGATCGCACGCGCATGACGGTGAACGGCTTCACTCAGCTCGGTCTCGTCGAGATGACCCGCAAACGCACGCGCGAGTCGCTCGCCCACGTGCTGTGCGAGCCGTGCCCGATCTGCCAGGGCCGCGGCGAATTGAAGACTGCGCAGACGGTGTGCTACGAAGTGCTGCGCGAGCTCCTGCGCGAAGGCCGGCAGTTCAACGCGCGAGAGTTTCGCATTCTCGCTTCGCAGCAGGTGATCGACATGTTCCTCGACGAGGAATCGCAAAGCCTTGCGATGCTCTCCGACTTCATCGGCAAGCCCGTCTCTCTCCAGGTCGAAACGGCGTACAACCAGGAGCAGTTCGACATCGTGCTGATGTAAAGGCGCGAGCCGGCATCTCAACGGATTGAATTCTCCCGCGATCACCGTCCAGCGGCGGCCCGTCACGACGCCGCTGCGGATACTTGCCGAGCAGGCGTTCTCGCGCGCTGCCGGTGCTCCGCTCGTCGGCGGCAACAGCGTTCGCGTGCTGAAGGACGCGGACGAAAACTTTCCGGCCTGGCTGGACGCTATACGCGGTGCCGAGCGGAGGATTTTCTTCGAGCATTACATCGTTGCCGACGACGAGATCGGCCGGGAATTCGTCGCCGCGCTGACGGAACGCGCGCGGGCTGGCGTCCGTGTCTACGCCCTACACGACTGGTTCGGCGACCTTGGCGTTGCAAGCTCGAAGCTGTGGCGGCCGCTCGTGCAGGCCGGCGGCGCCGTTCGGTGCTTCAACCCGCCGCAGCTCGATAGCCCCTTCAGCTGGATGACCCGCGACCACCGCAAGCTCATCGCAGTCGATGGCGTAGTCGCTTTCGTGAGCGGTTTGTGCGTGAGCCGGAAATGGGTCGGCGACCGGGCACGAGGCATCGAACCGTGGCGCGACACCGGCATCGAACTGCGAGGGCCGGCGGTAGCGGACCTGGAAGAAGCATTCGCCCAGATCTGGGCGGTGACCGGCGAGCCGCTTGATCCGGCCGAGCTCACGCTGCCCTCCGATATACCAATGGCCGGTGATGTCACGCTTCGCGTGCTCGCCACGATCCCGAGTATGGCAGGACTCTACCGCCTCGATCAGCTCATCGCTGCCATGGCGGCGCGCACCCTGTGGCTGACGGATGCGTACTTTCTCGGGGTCGCGCCGTACGTGCAGGCGCTGCGTTCGGCCGCGCTGGACGGCGTCGATGTACGACTGCTCGTGCCCGGTACCAGCGATGTACCGTGGGTGTCGCGCGCCTCGCGCGCAGGCTACCGGTCGCTGCTCGAAGCCGGCATACGCGTGTTCGAATGGAACGGTCCGATGCTGCATGCGAAGACCGCGGTCGCAGACGGCCGTTGGGCGCGTGTGGGATCCACGAACCTGAATCTCGCCAGCTGGATCGGCAACTACGAGCTCGACATTGCGATCGAAGACCCGGGCATCGCGCAGCGCATGACGCGTCTCTACGACGATGACCTGCAGCACGCGACCGAGATCGTGCTCGATTCAAGCCGGCGCGTGCGGGTTGCACGCAAGCGCGTGCGCAGACCACGGCGTAGTGGCGGGAGTGCAGTGCGCGCCGCAGCCGGGGCACTGCGGCTCGGGCATACGGTCGGCGCAGCGATCACTAATCGCCGGGTGCTTGCGAGAACCGAGGCGGGAATGATGGCGGGCGTGGGTGCGGTGCTGCTTGTGCTCATGGCCGTTGGCATCGTGTGGCCGATCGTAATCGCAGCTCCCATCGTGCTGCTCGCGGGCTGGATCGGTATTGCTCTCGTCGTTCGCGCGCTGGAGCTCAAACGGCGAAGGACCCCGACGGGTGAGCCGAAACCCGAAGGCTCGCGCGGCTGGGACGCGCGACGCTGAAGAGGGTCCGGACCGCGCTCAACGCGCGGTGATCATCGCGACGAGCGCGCCCTCCGCGTACGCGATCGGCAATATCAGCAGCAGCTGACACACGATGATCACGAATAGCGGCGAAAGATCCACGTTCGCGACCGGTGGGATGCGACGCTGGAACGGCCGCAGTAAAGGCCGCGCCAGCGCGTTGAGCAGCGGGGAGATCGGACTGTAGGGATTCACCCAGGAGAGGATCGCCTGCACGATCACGACGACGATGATGATGTAGAGGATCAGCTTCACGATCATCACGGCCGCGAGCAGCATCAGGGCGACGATCGCCTGACCGGCAGCCGGTCCGAAG
>DASRIK010000577.1:0-33400 GCA_035650035.1 Burkholderiales bacterium
CCAGTACCTCGGCAGCTTCGGTCTCTCCGACTCCGCCACGCGCCAACAGGCGCGTGCAGCCATGGCCGGCCGTCTCGCAGCCGCACAGGACTTGGCGGACTTCCTCGGCATCGGCCCGGTGTATCCGCTCGAGTCGTCGACTGCCGCACAGTTTTCAGGTCTCACCGCGCGCATCGAGGCCGATGAGGGCGGAATCGGTGCACGCATCGCCGAGCGCACGACGCCGCGCCACAAGCATCTCTACCTCATGGGCATGCACGTCGGCATGACGCTCGTGTCGATGCAGGGCGAGGGCTGGCGCGGCGGGACCGTGCCGAGCCAGCAGATCGCACGCCATGCAACACTCGCCGGGCTTGCGCGCGGGCAATGGGAGCCGCTTGCCCGCATACCGGGTGGCGCCACACAGGCCGAAGTGGTCGCTGCGTATGAAGCGTCGGCCCGCGGTATCCAGCAGGCACTGCTCTCGGGGAACATTCCGGCTAAACGATAAACGCTTGTCTGAACGAAACGCGCCACGGGCTCGTCAGCGCTGCGCCCGTGGCGATGTACCGGGCCGTTCAAATATAGACGAGGCTACTTACGGGCTTCGCTGACGCAGCCGTCGCGGGCACGACTTTTCGTTTTGCCGCAGCCGCGCGAGCCGGCGCGCGCAATGCAGGATTCACCTTCTGCGCGTATGGCAGCAGCGCTTCCAGTGTCAGGCCTTGTGCACGGCGGTCGTCGCCCGGGAAGCCGCCCGGTACGACCAGATCGCTGAACGCGCGCACCCAGAAGAACTCGACGATCGAGGCTTGCTGCTCGGGGTTGAATTTCCTGAGACCGCCTCCGTTCGCGGCCAGCGCGGCTGCGGTGACCGTGTAGGCTGCGCTGTCGTCGTACTTCCCGGTATGGAACAGCGACTCTACGCCCGCGCCGATCTGCGCTTCGAGCGCACGCGTCATGTAGAGGGGCCCTTCCTGCACACCCTGCCATACATGCGCGAGCTCGTGGATGATCGTCTGCATGTCGACTCTCGCGCCCGGCCCGAAGTTCAGCAGATACATCGTGGTGAATGCGCGTGGAATTTCGATGTTCAGGTAGCGGATCACGTCACCAGGCAGGTCCGCAAATCCGAGCTTCACGCGATCGAGCTCGATCGCGCTGCCGAAGACCTTCTTCGCTTCGGCGAGCTCCTGTTTCGTGAGCGGCCGATAGCCGCCGCACATCTCGAGCACGACCGCGAACGCGAGCAGCAGGACCGAGACGCTCATTTCGGCCGCGGCCTTGAGCAATTGCAGCGGCGCCTTGCCCAGCGCCACAAGCCCTTCGAAGAATCCGCGGCGGAACGCTTGCGCGACACCCGTGACGATGTCTTTCGCGAGAGACGCGAGCGAAATGCCCATTGTCAGCAGCGCTTCCAGTGCCGTGCGTAGCGCGCTCACCGCCCGCCCGGCGAGCGCCACCAGGATCTGGACCACTTTGCGGCCGGCAGCGATAAGCGCGCCGAAAACTGCCTTCAGAACGGTGACCGTCTGGCCGACGACGGCGAGCACCGCCTCGATGGTCGCCGCGACCTGACCTGCCGCCCACAGCAGCACTTCGCTGATCGCGCGGCCCGCGCGCAGCACCGCTTCGACGTATTTCTTCAGTTGCTCCATGCCTTTCGTGACCGCTGCGGCGAGGATGTCCGCCACTTTCTTGCCGGCGTCGAGCAGCGCGTCCACGAGATCGGACACTTTGTGGATGGTCCAGTTCACCGCTTCCCCGATCGCCGCAGCGAGCCGGCAGTCCCCAGGCGCGCAGTCTGCCGGAAGCAACTCTCGCGTCGCAATTGGCTGAAAGGCTCGATTTCGGCCGTTCGTCTCGAGACCTTCGACGGGTGCCTACTTCGGTCTCGGGCTTTCGAGCTCCGCGTCGGCGCGGGAGAGGCGGCCTGCGCGCACATCGGCTACACAGCGCGCCACGGCACGGGCGACGTTCCGCACTTCTTCCCACAGCGCGTGGTCGCGATCGAGCGCGTCGTGGCTCGTTGCATACGGCTCGTAATAGCCGATGTAACGATCGAGCCGCGCGTGAAAGCCCGCATCGATGAGCCCCATCCATTCGAGCCAGTCGGAGAGCGCGCGCCGCGACGCTTCGACACCTTCGACGTCACCGTGTACGACGACGCCGTAGACGCGGTCGGCAAGGTGTTTCGGATAATCCCAGCCGGCGAGCTCGATCTGCTTGGCTTTGTGGGCGTCCTTCCCGGCTGTTCGGGTGGGATCCGGATTGCCGCCGTCGGCGCAGACGAGCCGGTCGATCATGAGCTTGAGCGGGCTCGCCACCTGGTACCAGTACACCGGCGTCAACAGGATCACGCCGTGCGCCGCACTCCAGCGCTCGTAGATCTCGGCCATCCAGTCGTTCGTCTGCCGCGTCGCATGATTGGGGTAGCAGCTGCACGGCCAGTGGCACAGCGGCATTGCGGTCGAGACGCATCCCTTGCACGGATAGATGCGGCGCAGCGGGTCCGACGTGAGGTGACTCAGGTCGAGCAGATCGGGTTCGATCCCTTCGGCGCGCAGTTGCTCGCACACCGTGCCGGACAGTCTGAACGTTTTCGAGATTTCGCCGGGGCACGTGCCGTCGTTGCGCGAGCTTCCACAAATCACGAGCACGCGTGTCGGCGTCGACGGATCGCGCCGCCGTGCATCCGCGGCACGTATCTTTTCTCGCGTTTCGCGCCATTCGACCGAGAGGTCGTAGTTCGGGTCGGCGAACTCGGGCCCGGCTTTCTCGGTCATCGGTGCTTTTCGGCCTTCGCTGTAGGCCTCCCACGCTATTTTCTCCATGGCGTCGATGGCCGCGTCGTGGGCCCGAAATGCGGGATCGTAGAACTCTTGACGGAAGCGCCTGCTGAACTCTTCGCGCGACATGGGATCCGTCGCCTGACCTTTACGCACCGATGTCATGGATTGCGCTCTCGATTCGGACTGCCGGTGACGCGGAGTTTACAACGGTCATTCGTACGATTGCCGTGCTCATCGCCCGATCAGAATGAATGTCCGGGGGCGCCGACGCGAATGCGTTTACGCTCCCGACGTCGAACCGACACGAGGTCGCAGATGTCCGAAAGAACGAAGGTCCCAGTTCACTACCGGCCGGCGTTCGCCTCGTCGGCTGCAAGGCGTATTGACAAGGCGTCGGTCGCCGGTACGATGAGAGCGACCACAAGACCGCTGCATTATCCTCGGATGCCAACTTACCGCGTCGTCATATTACTCGCCCTCCTGCCACTGCTTTCGTATTGCGCGAAAAGCACGGAAGACGTGGCGGCGTTCCAAGAGCGGCGCACCAAGTGCGATCACTTTCGCGGTGAAGACCCTTACAACAAGGACCGAGCACAGTTCATAGCGGAGCAACTGAAGAAGTACTGCGCCGGAACCGACGCAGAGCTCGCTCAGCTCAAGAAAAAGTACGCCGGAGATCACGCGGTGATGAATAGGCTGAACACCTACGAAGAACGCATCGAGTAACCTCGCAGCGCCACCGGGAGAAGCATGACAACCATCTCCGCATCCGTTGGTAAAGGCGGCCGAAACCTGCCGCGCGACGTCGGCATAGTGCAGACATTGCTCAACCGCCACGTTACGAAACTTGGACTCGCGGTTCTGAAAGTCGACAATTTTCCCGGGCAAAAAACAGTCGAGGCTATACAGACCTTTCAGCGGCGCGTAATGAAGCTCAACATGATCGATGGACGAGTAGACCCGAACGGGCGTACGTTGCTCGCGCTCATCGGCACACCGGCCGTGAATACCGCTGCTTCTACAAAACTCAGCGGTTCGGCCTGGTGGCACGCGAATCAGGCCAAATTTCCAAACAGCGACTCGATCGCGGACCTTGCGCTGCCGTTCAGGGCAAACGTAGAGGCGTTCGTGGCCGCTCTCAAAGTCGCGGGCGCATCCGTGGACATCGCCTCAACGCTCCGCAACAAAAAACGCGCGTATCTGATGCACTACAGCTGGAAGATCGCAAAAGGGCTCATCCAACCCGCGGCCGTTCCCGGCGAGACCGGCGTCGACATCGTGTGGGACCACGGCGATATCGCTAAATCAAAGGCGGGTGCGCAGGAGATGGTCAGTTCGTTCGCCATCAAATTTCAGCCGTCTTTGACCTCGCTTCACCTGTCCGGCCTTGCCATCGATATGGATATCGACTGGTCCGCAACCCTTAAAATCAAAAACAAGAACGGCCAGACAGTAGAGATCGCGGGGCCCGGAACCGGGGCAACCAATACAATACTCCACAGCGTCGGCGCTTCTTACGGAGTGCGCAAGCTGTTGTCGGACCCACCGCACTGGTCTTCCACGGGCCACTAAGTCCGTAACGCTACAACTGCTGTCGTCTCGCTCCGGGCGCGGGGCCCGCGCGCTTGTCTTACTTCGCGTCTTTGACGATCCCCGCTTTAGCCATGATCGTTTTGACGGTCTCTCGGCGCTCGTCGAACTTCTTCACGATCTCGCTCGGCGGGATGTATTCCCAGCGCGCGTTGCGCTCGTTCACGAACTTCACGAACTCGGGATCCTTCACCGCTTTCTCGATCGCGGGCACCAGCACGGCCACGACTTCCTTCGGGAGCTTCGGCGGTCCCATCAAGAAGTTGGTGGATTCCCAGCTCACGTTGTAGCCGAGCTCTTTCAGCGTCGGGAACTTGTCGTACGGTGCCGGGGCACGCGCATCGCCAAGCGTCGCGAGGAACTTGACCTGCCCGGCGTCGATCATGCTTTTCGCCGAGCCGAGCGCGGCGACACCGAGCTCGGCATGGCCGCCTGCGACCTGAGCGATCGTCATTGCGCCTGCACCAGGCTGCGGAATCGTGTTCACCTGGATGCCCGTGCCCGAGATCATCGCCATCGCGGCGACCCACCAGCTTTGGCCGACGCCTGCCGTGGAGAAGTTGAGCTTGCCCGGATTCGCCTTCGCGTACTGAATCGCGTCCTGAATCGTGTTGAGCGGCAGTTTTGTCTTCGTTGCGGAGACGACGATCGGGAAATACGTCGCGTAGCCGCCGAGCTGAGTGAAGTCGTGATAATCGAGCGGCGAGACGCCCTGAACCTTGTTCGTGATAATCGTCGCCGACCCCCAGCCGATCGTGTAACCGTCGGGTCGTGCGCCATGCAGCTCTCGATAACCGATGGAGCTGCCGCCGCCCGGTTTGTTCACGACCAGAATCGGCTGGCCGATCATCTTCGATACGCGCTCGAAGATCGGACGTACGAGCACGTCGCCATCCGCGCCGGCCTCGACCGCCACGATCGCAGTGATGGGCTTCACCGGGTAGCGGTCCGCAGCCTGGACAAGGCTCACGCCCGGGAGTGCGCACAGCGCAGTCAGCGCCCACAGTGTCTTTCTCATGATCTCTCCTCCTTTGGATTGAAGCCGACGTGTGATTCGTTTTGTGAAGGGTAGCGTTGCGCGCGATATTTCGCCACAAGCCGGTAGACGATGAAAGTACCCGCGCACGCGAGCAGCACGGAGGCGAGCGGTCGGCCCGCGATGAGCGTCACATCGCCTTTGAACATCAGCAGTGTCTGCCGCAGGCTGTTCTCCGTCGTGGGTCCGAGCACGATCCCGATAATGAAAGGTGCGATGGGATAACCCCAGCGCCTCAGGAAAAATCCGATGACGCCCGCCGCGATCATCACCCACACGTCGAAGAACGCGTTGCGCACGCTGTAGACGCCGACGAGGCAGGTCACGCTGATGATCGGCAGCAGGATCTGAGGCCGGATCGTGGCGATTTTCGCGAACGCGCCGACGAGCGGGAGATTCAGCACCAGCAGCATGAGATTCCCGATATACATCGCCCCAATGAAGGTCCAGAACACCTGCGGGTGCGTCGTAAAGAGCATCGGCCCGGGTTCGACGTTATGCATGCGTAGCGCAGCGAGCATGATCGCCGACGGCGCGGCGAATGGAATACCGAGGGTGAGCAGCGGAATCATCGAGCCCATGACCGCACTGTTGTTCGCGGACTCCGGGGCGACCACGCCTTCGACCGCGCCTTTGCCGAACTCCTGCGGTCGCTTGGACAGACGCTTCTCGACCGCATACGCAACGAACGTCGAAATGACGGTGCTCGGCCCGGGGAGCAGCCCGACGAAGAAACCCAGCACGGAACCGCGCAACGTTGGCGTAAGCGAGCGCTGAAGCTCTTCTTTGCTCGGATAGAGCTCGCGCAGACGCACGCGTCCGACCTGGGGCTTTACGTATTTCTGAATCGCGATGGTAAGGATCTCCGAAATGCCGAACAGACCCATCGCGATCGGCAGAAAGTCGATCCCGAGCATGAGCTTCTCGGTACCGAAGGTGAACCGCGGGTAGCTGTCCATCGGATTGACGCCGATCGTGCTCAGGAACAGTCCCAGCACGATCATGAGCGCGCCTTTCAGCGGCGCGGCGGCGGAAAGCGCGGCGAGCAGCACGAAGGCGAGAATCATGAAGGCGAGGAACTCCGGCGGGCCGAACGAGAGCGCGGCATTGCCGAGAACCGGCGCGAGAAACTGAAGGCCGAGAAGCCCGAGCGTTCCCGCGACGAACGAGCCGGCCGCGACGAGCGCGAGCGCGGCACCGGCGCGGCCTTTGCGCGCCATCTGGTACCCGTCGAGGCATGTAACGACGCTCGCCGCCTCGCCTGGGATGTTGACGAGCACCGACGTCGTCGAGCCGCCGTACATCGCGCCGTACCAGATGCCGGTCATCATGATGAGGCCGGTTACCGGCCCGTACGGAATGGTGAAAGGGAGAAGCAGCGCCATGGTCGCAGTGGGCCCGAGTCCCGGCAGCACGCCGACGATCGTGCCGATGAGCGCACCGACGAAGCAGGCGATGAGGTTGACCGCGGTGAACGAGTTGGCGAAGCCGGTCAGGAGAAGATCGAGACCGGACATGTCAGCTGGCGCCGAACAGGATGCCGCGCGGGAGATCGATGTAGAGCCATTTCTCGAAAACGAGATAGATGAAAAGCGCCGTTCCGGCAGCGATCGCAACAGGTTTGCGCCAACCTTCGAGCTTCATCGTCTTGCAGAACGCGAGCACCGCGAGACCGGTCACGAGCGCGTAACCCAGCAGCGGCATCGTGAGAATCCACAGACAGAACGTAGCCGCCATCAGCGCAAGCGTTCTGCGTTGCGCTTTCTCGAGTGGCTGCGGGGCGGGTGGCGTGCCGATGTGTGACGCGAACAGGATTGCCGCGAATATGCCGATCGCGCTGCCGACGAAAAATGGATAGAGGCCCGGGCCCGGACGGGCGATGCTGCCGAAGCCGTAGCCCCACGAGATGTATGCGATCGCTCCGCCGATCGCGAGCAACAGAAGATCGACGGCGGCTTCCGCGCCGAGCTTGCCAGCGTGACGCACCTCTGATCTCTTTCTCCGAAGCGCGACCATAGCGTGTGGGACGTCAGATCACGTTCCGCTCACGGAATCGTTCTATCTCCGTCGCACTGTAGCCGATCTCTTCCAGAACGCTTTCAGTGTGCTGCCCGAGCGCCGGCGCAACGCCGATGCGGGGCGGCGTCTCCGAAAAATGCCAGGGTGAGCCGTGCACCTTCAGTTTCTTGTCGTACTTCGGGTATTCGACTTCCGTCACGTAACCGTTCGCGAGGACATCGGGATCGTTCGACGCTTCGAGGAGCGTGTTGATGGGCGCCGAAACAACGTCGGCTTTGCGCAGGGCCTCGACCCATTTGTCCCGCGGGCCTGTCGCGAACAATTGATCCAGTTTTTTGAGAAGCGCCTGGCGCTGCTCGTCCGACGCGATCACGACGCCCAGATCGCCGAACCCGGCGCTCACCAGCGTGTCGTAAAAGCCCAGCGACGACATCGCGGCCTTCCACTTGGCATTGCCCACGAGCTGGAACACCATCGGCTTGCCATTGATGTCGTTGAAGCTTGCGCTCATTCCAGGGCGTTCAGGCGTTCCGGTGATGCGCGCCTGACCTGTAACCGGATTGCGGTTGCGCCACATCGCGGTGGTGAGCGTCCAGCCCATGAGCCGGATTTGTCCGCCGAGCAGCGAGCAGTCGACCTTCTGGCCGATGCCGTGCGTGCGGGCGCAATGCAGCGCTGCAAGCATGCCGCCGAACGCCAGGATCGCGCACGTCTCGTCGGCCACTGACACGATGCCCGTTTTGAGCGGCTGGCCCGGCGAGGAGTACGCTTCGGCGATACCGCCCAGCGCCTGCGCCATCGAATCGGTACCCGGCAGGCTCGCATGCGGCCCTTTCGGACCGTACGCCGAAATCGAGACGTACACGAGCTTCGGGTTGATCTTCTTCAGGTCCTCATAGCCGAAGCCATTCTTCTCGGCGGCGCCGGGGCGAAAGTTCTGGCCGAAGATGTCCGCGCGGGCCACGAGTTTGTACAGGATCTCGCGCGCTTCGGCGGATTTCATGTTGAGCGTGACGCTCTTCACGCCACGGTTGTTCGTTTCGAAAAAGATGCTTGGGAAACCGGGATAGATGCTGGAGGCGCGGGAGTTGTCGCCCTTGCCCGGCACTTCGATCTTGATCACTTCGGCGCCCAGATCGGCCATGAGCATGTAAGGAACGGTGCCGGCCTGTGCGGTGGAGCAGGCGATAACTTTGACGCCGTCGAGCGGACCACGTGGCTTTGCCATGGCGATATTCCTCCAATCCTCCGAAGCGCGACTATAGCGTGTCGGCGGCAACGTTAGACACATGCCGCCTGGTTTCCTCTAAGATGCGCGAGATGCAACGCGCGACAAGGCTTCTCACTCTATGCGCCGTGGCAACATGCACGTTCGGACCGGGCATGGTCCCGGCGGAGTCGGGCTCTCTGGCTATATCGCAAAGCCGTGGGGCCCTTCTTCGCGTCGGGCACGAGGGATTGGACGTTGACCGCGCGCTCAAGCGCTATTCCGGGATGATCACTGCGCTGGGTGAACCCGACGAGCAGGGACGTGTCTACTCGTTCCAGGTGAAGCCGCTGCCGGCGGGTTCGGGGTACGTGCCAAACGAGCTGCGCGGCTGGCGCCTCACGCTACTCGCAGGCCAGCGGTTCGCGAGCGTGTTCGAAGTGCAGAGCAATACCGAAGCCGAGATCACCGTCACGCCGCGTGATGGGCCATTGAACGGCATAGCGGTGCGCGATCTCTTTGTCGTCGAGCAGATCGCCGTCGAGCGTCGGCAGCCTGCTGACACAGCGGACTCGAAATCGCAGTTGTGACGCGGATGAAGCTCGTTGCAGCGCTTGCATTGTCGGTTGCATTGGTCGACATATCGAGCGCAGCCGCGCAAGGCAGCCGCATTCCCGCCGATGTGGTCGACGCATTTCATGCGGCCCTCCGCGCCAGGAACACCGCCGCCGCCTTATCACTGCTCGACCGCGGTCTCGTAGTGTTCGAGTTCGGCACTGTCGACCCGACTGTCGAGGCTTACGCGTTCCAGCATCTGCCGTTCGACATGGACGTCGCCGCAGCGACTCAGTGGAAGCTCGAAACGCGGCGGGTGGGCGGTGAAGGCAGCGAGCGGTGGGTGCTGAGCACATACCGTGTTACGGGCAAGCACCGCGACGGCAGCCCCATCGATCTCACCACCCTGGAAACAGTGATCCTGCGCCGGAGCAGCGATCTCTTCCGCATCGTCCACTTCCACTGGTCCACGAACGATCCTGCTTTCCAGGCGCGCGCGCAGCAACAGCGTTCTCAGGGCAAGTAGACGCATTCACCCCACGATCGGCTGAGCGAGTATCCACAGACTCAACGTCGTGTAAGCCACCATCAGCACGACCATCGGAATCTGGCTTACGACCGCGGCGTAGCGGCTGCCGAATACGCGTAAGCCTTCGGTGTGTGCAAGCACAACCGCGATAACGTGGCCGATCACGATGATCGTGACAGCGCTATACCAGAAAACGTATGGACTCAGGATGCCCAGATCCACTTTATATTGGGCGGTGCCGAAGAGGTCCCACCCCCAACCGAAGGGATCGGAGACGAGCGGAATGATGAACTGGCCCGCGGTCACCAACAGAGAGAAATAGTGCGACAAGTGGTATGCGACAGCGATCGGAACGAGCGTCAGCACGAAGGAACAGGCGGCTTTGCTCGCGCTCACATCGCGCCGTGCGAGTCGCACCATCACCCAGCTCGTGAGCCAGAAAACCGCCACAAACGCCAGCGCGAAGCCGACGAGTGCAGTCGTCTCGATCACTTGTGTCTCATCGAATCCCCACTCCGAAAGTTCGAACAGCGCTGTCGATGCCATGCGCGACTGATGCACCACCGTTATCATGCGCTGGTTCAGTGCTGTTTCGAGAAAACCGTCGAACGTGACGGACGCGAGCATCAGCAGCACGAACGCGAGGAAGGACATGCTGACCGGTTGCCGCGTGATCAGGCCGGCGCCGGGGAACCGCACGTTGAGCTCGCGTGGCGTAGCGGCGAGTGGCGCAAAGCGCGCGAGTATGCCGAACACAATCGAGAACGCCTCGCCTTTGGCAAGCCATACCTGTCGACCAAAGAGCAGCATGCCGGTCCAGGTGACGCCCGCATACGCGAGCATCGCGCACGCAAGATAGCGCGGCACATCGTTCCGCTGCCATATCAGCTCCGCCCAGGCAAAACATAGAAAGAGCGCCACGCCCGGCCACACATCCAGCCACGGCGGATAAGGCAGTCGCGGCGCACGCTGTCTACCGCTGTTGAGGCGCGCGAAGCCGCGCTCGCCCCACTCGAAGATCGTGCGCAGGGGGTTCACGAGCGCCCACAGGTCGCCGCCCAACGCGCAGATGAATGCGAGGCCAACCCACCACACCACCCAGATCATCGTTGGAGCGAGATTGACGTATGGATCCTGCGCGCCGAGCAAGCCTGCAAACGCCGTCAGAACGAACACTACGACAGCCAGAATACGTACAGCGCCGACCGTCACCGGATGCGCGATCCAGCGCACCGCCGCGAATCGCAGCAGATCGAACTGCGGCCATCCCGCGGCGATGCTTCGCTCGCGCACGAACAGTGCGATCACCACGAACGTGAGCACGATTGTTGCGCCAGCTCCCGTGAGCCAGAGCCATAGTGGCAGTGGCAGATCGAACCGCTGACCGAAGCCATGCGCTGCCGCGGGGAGGGACCACGATGTCAGCGCAATCGCCGCGACGAGCCGCGCCACACTCACGGATGCACTTCGACATAGAGGACCGCTTTGCCGTGCCGGTAGCCCTTGACGTGCTCCGACACCGAAAAGCGACCGGCGAGATGCGCTTTGAACGACATGACCGCCGGTGACTGCGGCGTGACCCGGTGCTCTACGTCGTAGCCGTGTAAATGGAGCGACATCGCTCTGTCGCTCGACCAGCGCAGCTCCACGTGATCGCCTTTTTTGACCCGGATCGTGTTGTTGGCCGTAACCACTCGTCCATTGGCGATTGCGAGCTCGAATATCTTCGACGGGGGCTGCGGTACCTCCGTGGCTTCGGCTGCCCACAGAAGCCGTGTCGGCGCGATGCAAAGAGCGATGCCGAGGATCGTTGCGTGGGCTGCATGAAGGTAGAAGCGCTGATGCATGCCGTGAGGAACAGTAAAACGCGAGAGGCCGGGCAGCGCCCGGCCTCTCGCATGCGCGTGCGGCCGATCTACGTGGCTGCTCAGTCGTTCTTACGCCGTTCCGAGTTTGGCTGATGCACCTCGATGCGGCCATGGTTGAAGGCACCGCCGGCGCTGTATGTGCAACCGGCGGTGCAGACGACGTGAAATACGTCAGGTGCGGCTTGTTTGCCTTTGCCGTTGTCTTGCACGCAAGCGCGGAATGTAGCGGCAGCCCCGTTGAAAGTGCCTTTTCCTTCCACTTGCACCGAATTCGCCGTGGGCAGGACGGAGCCGCACTCGTCGCGGACGCTGCCAAGGAAGGTCAGATCGTCCACTCGAATACGCACGCCGGCCGCATGGTCCTTGAGTTGCAGCTTTCCTTCGATGCCGTCGCGCTTCCGTTGGGCGTGGAACTCGAGCTGGATTTTATTGTTGCCGCGACCGCTGCCCGTCTCGAGGAATCCATCAGCCTTCGCTACGCGACGCATGCACGGGTTGTACTCAGGATTCGTCAGCTCGAGGATTCTTAACCCACCCTGATTCCAGCCGGTGTACAGGAGACAGTTCGCCGCGTCGTACCTCGGATCGGGCCGCGTGAAATCGTTCTCGCCGGCACGCGTGGTCGCGACGTTGGGTGCTTTGTAATACGCGATCTCCCTGGGATGCGTCGGGTCGCGATAATCGACCACTCGAATACCTTGATTCGCGCCCGCGTAAAACACGAGGCGCATGTTCAGACGATCGTCGAAGCCGATGTAATGAATCATGCCGCCGTTGATCTGCTCGCTCAGCACCCTGACGGCGTTATCGGGATCGTTCACATCGGGCTTGAACGTGCTCACGACACGAGGACGCAGCTCGTCGCTGATGTCGATGAGCCGGCCGAAGGTGCGCTGTCTCAGGTGTACGTTCCATTCGCCGTCGAGACCCGCTCCGGATTCGTCGGTGGTGATGATGTACTCCTTGCCATTCTCATGGATGACGTATTCGGTCGCGTGCGAGGCCGCTGTCGAGCCGTCGTCGAAGTCCGGATCGAAAAAATGATACGCGGGATCGTTCTTCGGATCGCACCAGGAGAGAAAGCTGATATAGCGGAGCTGAGGATTCGGGCGTCGGAAGGCGACGTCTGAGGAGTCGAGAATCAGAAGGCCGTTCGCGCACCGTCCCGAGCCGTCCGCAGGAAAACCGCCGAGAGCGTTGTTGCCGCCATAGAGCGCGAGGTAAAGTCGCGTGCCCGCCTGATTTGTGCTGACGTCGTGGAAATTGCGTGTAGGAACCAGGCGATCCCGGATCTCCGGCGGGAGTTGATTGCGGTTCCAGTTCATCAATTGCTTGGGATTTTGCTTGTCCGTGAGGTCCATCACGTGCAGATCGATGCGATTCGGATTCTGCTGAATCGTCTGACCGCCAAACGGAACGCCGTAATACGTGTTGGTGTCGGGCGTCAGCCATCCATCGTGATTACCGGATGCCGTATTGGTCGTCGCGAGGAGCCGAGGCTGCAGGCAATCGCCCGAGATATCGTAGATATCGAACGGATTCGTGCCGTTCGGACCGAAATCCTTGAAGGCACCGACGAGGATGTTCTGCTGGATTTCGAGCGCCGAATACGCGCGCACCATCGCCGGCGTTCTCAGCGTTTGCACCCACACAGGCTTTGAAGGCACCCGCATATCGATGACGGACGTGCCCGTGGTAGGAAGGGACAGGTTCGATGGGTCGCGCATGCTGGCGTATGCGCACAAACCGATCAGCTGAACGTCGCCGAAGCTCCCGCGTAAGCCAAGCGGCTCGTGGCCGACCTGTCGCAAGCCACATGATTGCCCTTGAAAGCCGCCGGGGACATCCCGCTCGGCGACAGTGAGCCCACCCTGAAGACTGGTCTCGGGCCGATCGCCAGGCTCGGGCACGCAGAAGCTCTCGGCCCGCGCTGTATGTGCAACAAACGAAGACAGTAAAACGGTTGCGAATGCCAACGACAACAGCTTGGTGCGACGACAAAACGTGCTCCTGGATCGAATCATGGTGGAATCCCTGATCATTGGGTTTGTCTGGGGTGTGTCTTATCTGTCATGACTCACGAAAGTGAGACCAGCGTGTTGTTGATAACGCGCACTGCGCCGCCCCCATGCGGCCTGAATACTATATAGGCGTTCGTTATCGGCCACAATGAGGCCCGAGAGAATCGCGGAGATGGACCGTATTAGAATCAACGCGTGAAGCGCGTCGAGAAAACAGTCTTCATCAGCTACCGGCACACGAACGAGCCGTGGGCGCTCGCGATCTATCAGAATCTGACGAGCCATGGTTACGATGTGTTCATGGACTTCATGCGGCTTGCCAGTGGCGACTTCGAGGCGGTGATCCTGGGTAACCTCCGCGCGCGCGCGCATTTCGTCGTGCTGCTTACGCCTTCGGCGCTGGAGCGCTGTGACAACCCGGGCGATTTCCTGCGACTGGAGATCGAAACCGCGCTGGACTCGCGGCGCAACATCGTGCCGCTCATGCTCGAGGGCTTCAACTTCGGAACCCCGAGCATCGCGAGCAAGCTCACGGGAAAGCTGGCCGTACTCAAGCAATACAACGGCCTCGATGTTCCGGTGGGATATTTCCCGGAAGCGATGTCGCGCCTGCGCGATCGATACCTGAACGTCGCACTGGAGGCTGTGCTGCATCCGCCGTCCGTCGTCGCCGAGCAGGCAGCCAGGCAGGATCAGCGCGCTGCGAGCAACGCCCCTCCTGTATCGGAGCAAGAGCTTGCCGCGCAGCAGTGGTTCGAGCGCGGATTCGACGCGGTCGATACCGGCGAGCAGTTGCGCTGCTATACCGAGGCAATCCGTCTGAAGCCGGATTTCGCGGACGCGTACAACAATCGCGGCGTAACGCGTAAAGCTCTGGGCGATATGGCAGGCGCGATTCAGGACTACATGGAAGCCCTTCGTCTCGCCCCGCAAATGGACGAGGCGTACAACAACCGCGCCACTGCGCGCTCGCTGACTGGTGATCTCGACGGCGCGTTGCAGGACTACACCGAAGCCATTCGTCTGAATCCGCAGAACGCGCTCGCTTACTACAATCGCGGCAACGCTTACCTGGCGAGAGGCGAGCTGCCTGCCGCAATAGGAGACTTTACTGAAGGGATCCGCCTGAAGCCGGACGATTCGGACAGCTATCACAACCGCGCCATCGCGCGGAGTACCGGCGGAGATCTCGAGGGAGCGCTGGCGGATTATTCTGAAGCGATCCGTTTGAAGCCGGGCAGCGCCGAGACTTACTACGGTCGGGGCAAAGTGCGCAAAGCCGCAGGTGACGTAGACGGGGCGATAAACGATTACGGAGAAGCTATCGGCCTGAAGCCGGATTATCCGAACGCCTACATCAGCAGAGGCATCGCACGGCGAACGGCAGGGGACATCGACGGAGCGCTCGAGGACTATACGGAAGCCATTCGCCTCCAGCCTG
Organism: Burkholderiales bacterium; assembly: GCA_035650035.1. Classification (GTDB taxonomy): domain Bacteria; phylum Pseudomonadota; class Gammaproteobacteria; order Burkholderiales; family SG8-41; genus JAQGMV01. The sequence continues at coordinate 15,038 of DASRIK010000577.1, forward strand.
ACGACAGCGCAGCGTACTACACGCGAGGCATCGCACGCATGATCAAAGGCGACATCGACGGCGCGTTACAGGACTGCACACAGTCCATATGTCTGCAGCCGGACGATCCTGATGCTTTCTATCTGCGCGCGTTGTTGTGGGAGACGGCAGAAAATCCCGGCGCGGCGATTGCGGACCTCGAAGCTTATCTGAAGATGGCGAATGGGGCGCCTGCGACACAGCAAGCAGAGGTGAAGTCGAAAATCCGTACGCTGAGAAAAAAGATCTGATGGCTATTCTTGTACTCGCTCGCATTGTCGGGGCGCTGAGCCTGCTCTCGTCCGCGGCGCATGCGGCCCAAGATCCCGCCGCTCTCTATCCAGCCAGGCCCGTGCGTCTCGTCGTGCCCTTCACGCCGGGCGCATCGAGCGACATCATTGCGCGTCTCCTGGGACAGAAGCTCGGCGAGGCGCTCGGCCAGCAGTTCATCGTGGACAACCGTCCGGGTGCCGGCGGTGGTGTCGGCGCGGAGACGGTCGCGCGTGCGGCACCCGACGGCTATACGCTGATGATCACCAACCCGGGCCCCGCGATCAACAACATCCTTCTGCGGAAGAAACCGAGTTACACGCTGAGCGATTTTGCGGCGATCGTCTACATCGGCTCCGCACCGATGATCGCTGTGGCGAACGTCAAATTACCGGCAAACGACATGAAGGAGCTCATCGCGTATGCGAAAGCGAACCCGGGTAAGGTGACGTGGGGCTCGTCGGGCAGCGGCAGCAATCCCCACGCCGCGCTCGAACAGTTGAAAGCGGCAACGGGCGTCGACATCACGCACGTGCCGTATAAAGGAACAGCGCCTGCGCTGACCGACACCGTCGGTGGTCAGATCGATGGGCTCTACACGACGACCATATCGGCAGAGAGCGTGATCAAAAGCGGCCGCGCGAAAGTGCTGGGCGTCGCAGGCCCTAAGCGCGCGGCCGTCCTTCCCAATGTGCCGACACTCGCGGAGCAGGGCATCAGAGGCGCCGATAATCTTCTGTGGGTCGGGCTCGTCACGACTGCCAAAGTTCCACGCGCGATCATCGAGAGACTCAACGGCGAAGCGAATCGAATCCTGCGCACGCCGGAAGTAAAACAGCGCTTCGAGCAGCTCGGTATCGATATCGAAGGCGGTACGGCGGCGCATTTCGAGCAGTTCATCCGGGCGCAGGCGGAGAGCTTGAGGGCGTTGATCAAGGCAGGGGTGTTGCCGGTGGAGTGACCACCCCACTCCAACCCAACCCTCTCCCCGATGGGTAGGGGATCGTTTGTGTAGAGAAGAGAGTGATGACGGACAAATCGAAGAACATATCCCGGCCGCAGGACTACAAGCTCATCGTCGAAAAGGACGTGAAGATTTCGATGCGCGACGGCGCGATCCTGTACGCCGACGTGCTGCGGCCGGACACGGGCGGCGAGCGCGTTCCGGCGATCATGAACATCGGGCCGTATCAGAAGGACCGCCTGTGGATCCCGCCCGCCGATCTCGAGGAAGAAGCGAACCCGTATCTCGCATGGGAGACCGGGAACCCGATGTACTGGTGTCCGCGCGGATATGCGCTCGTACGCGTCGATTCGCGCGGCTCGGGCAAATCACCCGGTCAGTCGGACCCGAGCTCCTATGCCGAAGCCGTCGATTTCTACGATGCGATCGAATGGATCGCGAAGCGCGAGTGGTGCTCGGGCAATATTGGCACGCTGGGCGTTTCGTATCACGCCAACTGCCAGTGGCGCGTCGCGAAGCTCCAGCCGCCGTCGCTCAAGGCGATCATTCCGTGGGAAGGCCGCGCGGATCTCTATCGCGACCAGACGTTCCACGGCGGCATTTACGCGATGGGTTTCTTCGCGAACTGGGTCGCGACCAACATGGCGCATCACATCATGGGCCGCGCGCGAAGCTATAACCCCGGCGCTTTCAACAACAACATGGTCTGGAACTGGGTGAACCAGAATCTCGATTCCGAATTCTGGCGTCTGCGCAGCGCCGACTGGTCGAAGACGACGGTGGCGCTTTACAGCGTCGGCAACTGGACCGGCATGGGACTGCATCTGCGCGGCAACATCGAAGGGTTCGTGAATGCCGCGTCGAAGCACAAGAAGCTGCGCGTCCACAGCGGAACGCACTTTCACCCGTTTCATTCCGAGGAAGGCCGCCTCGATCAGCTGCGGTTTTTCGACCAGTGGCTGAAAGGAAAGGACACCGGAATCATGGATGAGCCGCCGGTGAAGCTCATGATCCGGACCGGCGGCGGCAATGCGAGCACCTACAAGTTCCGCTTCGAGAACGAGTGGCCGCTCGCGCGGACGCAATGGACGAAGCTGTATCTCAAGGTCAATGCGAAGGAGCAGAGCGGGAGCGGCGACGCGGAAGGCGAGCTTACGAATACGCTGCCGCGCGAGACCGGAAGCTCCACGTATTCCGCGAGCCCGCCTTCGCACGCGGGTGTGAGCTCGTCAGCGCCATCGAACGCGGCCGGGAGCGTGGACCGCACGGGAATCTCCTTCATCAGCGCGCCGCTCACCGAGGATACCGAAATCACGGGTCCTGTCGTCCTCGTGCTCTGGCTATCGAGCACTTCGGAAGACGCCGACATTTTTACAACGATCCGCAATATCGGTCCTGACGGTAAGGACGTCTGGGAAGAAGGCCAGCAAGGCCACACCGATTACGTACCGGTCGCGAAAGGCTGGCTGCGCGCGTCGCACCGCAAGCTCGATCCCGAGAAGTCGCTGCCGTATCGTCCCTATCACGTGCACAACGAGCGCCAGTGGCTCTCGCCCGGCGAGATCGTCGAATGCCATGTGGAGATCTGGCCGACCTGCATGGTGTTCAGGAAAGGGCACCGGATCCGGCTCGATGTGCAGCCGCGCGATGGCGTTGGCTCGTCGGTTTATCGCCATTACCACGCGGACTACAACATCGGCGCGATGAACACGATCCACGCGGGCGGAGACAAGGCGTCGTACCTGATGCTTCCGGTCATACCGGTCAGTTAGACAGGATCACCGGAAGTTGCGCGTGCGCGATGATGTGACGCGTCGCGCCGCCGAAGATGAGCTGACGCAGCCGGCTCTGCGTGTACGCCCCCTTCACCAGGAGATCGGCACCGCTGCGGGCGCACTCATGGAGCACCCTCTCCCCGGGTGAGCGTCCGTCTTTCGCGACGGTGCGCGGTGTCGCGGGTACGCCTGTGCGTGCGAGGTAGGCAGCGAGCTCAGCGCCCGTCGGGCCGGGAACACCCCATCCTTCGACGGAAAGGACCGTCACGCTGCGCGCCCGCACGAGCAGCGGCATCGACAATGCAACAGTGCGTGCCGTTTCGGTGCTCGAGTTCCACGCGATGATCACCTTCTCACAGCACACGTCCACGGGCGTCTGCGGCGCAAGCAGAACCGGCCGGCCGCTTTCGAACAGCGCCGATTCCGCAAGCAGACGCCAATTCAACCAGTGACGCGCGAAGTCGCGCCCGATGACGATGAGCTCGAAGAGTCGTCCGTGACTGCCGATGACGTATTCTTCCGAGCCCTCGATTTCCCGCCATCCGACCGCCGGGCCGTCGGCTGCGGTCAGCGCCGAGATCGCGAGGCCCTGTTCGGCGGCACACGCCTCGAAGCGCATGCGCGCACGATCGGCGGCACGCCGGGATTCCTCCTCGAGCTCCTTGAAGTGCGAATCGGCGAGCATGTCGCCCTCCCCGCTATCCAGGATCTGTGGCCGCCGCAGAATGAACAGGCCCTCCACATACCCGCCGACAGGTTGGATAAGCCGTGCACACAGCTCGAACGCCCGCTGCGAAGCTTCATCGTCATAGAAGGGGAGCAGGATCGTCTTCATCGTCATTTCTCCACGCGCGGCATGCCCGCTTCAGCAGCGACTTTCGTCCATTTCGAGATCTCGGCCGGAATGATCTTCCGCATCTCGTCCGGACCCTTGAGCTCGAGCACGGCGCCCATGGCCGCCATCTGCTTTTGTACGTCCGGCATCGTGAAATAGCGAACGATCTCTTCGCGCAGCTTCATGACGATCGCACGCGGCGTCCCTGAGGCGGTCGCGATCGAATACCAGTTCGCGCATTCGTAGCCTTTGATGCCCGATTCATCGAGCGTCGGCACGTCCGGGAGAAGCTCGGCGCGCGTGAGACTGCCGACGGCGAGCGGTCTTACCCGTCCCGACCGGATCTGCGGCAACACGGGCACGCTTGCCTGGAACGCGGCATGCGTCTGCCCTGCAATGACATCCATCATCGCCGGCGCACCGCCCTTGTAGAGAACGATGTTGAATTTTTCTTTGGAAAGACTCGTAAAAAGGGCTGTTGCGAAATGCAGAAAGCCCCCCGAGCTCGACAGAATGATCTGCCCCGGTTTGGCCCTGGCAGCCGACAGCAGCTCTTTCACGGACGCAACCTGCAGCGACGGACCTACGACGAGCACGAGAAAGCTGTTGCCGATTTTCGTGATGAATTCCAGCGCCGTGAGTGGATCGTAAGGGACTTTCATCACCACCGGATTCATCGTGTACGCCGAGGAGATGATGATGAGCGTGTAACCGTCGGGCCGCGCCTTGGCGGCGAGGTCCGTGCCGATTGTTCCTTCGGCGCCGGTGCGGTTGTCGACGATCACGGGCTGGCCGAGCGTCTGGTGGAGATGCGTCCCGACCATCCGCGCGAGGAGATCGTTCGTCGCGCCGGGCGAGAACGGGACGATGAGGCGTATGGGTTTGTTCGGATAGGGCTGGTCCGCGTTGGACTCCGCCTTTGTGGCGCGTCCGGTAGCCGCATTCGCGGCAGCCGCGCCCACGCACAGAGTCACCATGAAAGCGATCAGCGCAAGGGCGAGCCTGTCGAGCATTGTGCCTCCTATAGAAGCGCAGGCATCACTTCGCGGGAGAAGAGCTCCATCGAGCGCAGCACGCGGGCCTGGTCCAGGTCGCCGAACCAGAAGCTGCAGTTGAAATGCGAGATGCCGACGAGCGCCTGCACGCGTTTGATCTGCCGTATGCAGGTCTCGGGGGTGCCGATCACGAGATAGCGCTCGAGCAGATCGTCGACCGCGGGCTCCGCGTTCCCGGGCACCGCGATCGCCTGTCCGTTTTCCACACGCTCGTAGTTGTTGCGCAGGCTCAGCGTGACGCGCATGTTCCAGCGCGCGTGTTCCGCGGCTTCCCGCGCATCCGCTTCATCCTTCGTTACGTACACGGCCCGTTGCACGCCCACGAGCGGCCGCTTTCCGGTTGCCGTTTCCGCCGCCATCCTGTTGAAGATCTGCCCGAACTCCGCCAGGCGTTCGACAGATACGCCGAACCCGCCGGTGAGCACGTTGAGGCCCCGGCGTGCCGCTGCTTCGATCGAGTATTCGCTTTGCGCAGTCACCCAGACCGGCGGGCGCGGCTTCTGCACGGGCTTGGGATAGATCGACGTCTCCGGAATGTCGAAAACCTTGCCGTGGTAGCTGAAAGGCCTGCCTTCGAACGCTTTCAGCAGAATGTCGAGCGACTCGTCCCAGCGGCTTCCGGAATCGAGCTTTAGACCGAAGCGCTCGAATTCGTAGCGCTGATAGCCGCGCCCGAGACCGACGTCGGTGCGTCCTCCGGAGAGCACGTCGAGCGTCGCGATCTCTTCCGCCACGATGAGCGGATGGTGCAGCGGAACGACGATAACCGCGGTGCCGACGCGAAGCCGCGTGGTCTTCGCCGCGATGTAACTGGCGAGTTGAAGCGGCCGCGAAAGATATCCGTAGGTCGAGAAATGATGCTCCGCGAGCCACGCGTTGCGAAAGCCGAGCGCCTCTGCGGCCTGCGCCTGCTCGATCGCCCGCGCGTAGAGCTCTTCGGAAGAGCGGGCCGATGGAGACTGCATGAGCAGGAACGTTCCGATGTCCATCGGGCCTCCTTCGGCCGTTACGCGGTCGGGAAACGATAACCTGCGGACCTGCGCCAAGGCAAACGCGATGACAGAGAGCCGTTCGGCCAACAAGCCGATACCGAGCTTCTGTTTTAGCGGCACAATCTGGGGGGAATTGTAGGGGAGCTCTAATGGCTGAAACAAAGCCGGCGAAACGCCGGAGGTGCTCTGTTGGTTCGCTCTTCAGTCGCAAGTCGGCGCATGGAAGTCGGCCGTGGATGCTCATTTCAGTGAGCCTCCTGCTCGCCGGCTGCCAGGCGATGTACCTGCACGACCCCTCTAGAGCCAAGACCGCCGCCGAGGCGAGGAAAGCACTCGCGACCGTTGACACGGCTGCGCTCACGAAGGTCGAGCAAGCGAACCTGAACCGGCTTCTGGCCGAAGAGCTCAAAAGCCTGCGGGCACGGGCACGAATCGATTCGGACCTCGCGCTTCTCGAGATCGCAGATAACGAGCAAAACGTCGCGAGACATTACGTGAGACTTTCCGCGATCGTGGAGGAGCGATTCGGCACCGCCAAGTTCGACGTTCTCGCCCAGCGGCGCTTCGATCAAATACAACTGGAGGCGGATCGTGTGACGGCTGCGCACGCGAGAAGCGCTATTACGCGATTGAAGATCGCTGCGCCGGACTGCGGCCCCGACATGCCGCCCTTCGAGAAACTGTCTGGCGCGCAGGGCGTGGACACAAAAACACAGCTGGTCGCGCAGCTCGCGTATAACCGATACCTTGCCGCGTGCAAGCGCATGCTTGCAGACAGCCGCAAGCCGGATCCCGCCGGCGGCATGCTGCGGGCGGCGCAGGAGGAGGCAAGCAAGGCACGCGAGGCGCTGAAGAGCGACCAGGACAAGGCCGCGAAGGCGCAGAAGGCGTTGACGAGCGCTCGCACCGAGTACGCAAAGGCTGTCAAAGATCGGCAGAAAGCCGGTGAGGCTGGTGCCGTGGCCAGGAAGGCGCTCGAGGACAAAGCAAAAGACGTCCTGGACAAGATTCAAGCGCTTGAGTCCGCCAGCCCGGCCGCGGCAAACCACGAAAAAGTCGGCGCGCTTGTCGAGGTGCTTTCGGCCGCCGCAGGCGGCAAGGTCGAAACGACGAACGAAAATCTTGCGCCGGCGCTCATCATCGCGAAGCGCGTGCCGTCGCTCGTTGGTACGATCGAGCAAATCGAAGCGTTACGCTCGGCGCCTACCGTGTCCAATCTGGTGATCGCATTGAATCACCAGGTGCTGGCGGCCGAGCTCGATGCAAGGCTCGCCTCGATGCGCGAAGAAGAAGTGACGCTTCTGCAGGAAAAAGTAAGAGTCCTCGAACACGAGGCTTCATTGTGGCGTGCATTCAACGATCAGTTATGCAATCTTGCCCTGTTGGGGAGTGCCGCGAACCACCCGTCCACGACGTGTGAAGCGATCACGTTTCAGCCCGCGCCGGACAGCGGCACCGAGACGGTGACGTGCAATATCCGAGTGTTGAGGCCCAACGGACCAGAGGAGAAGAGCATCCCCAAGTGTGTGCTGAGTCGCTCCTGGAAAGCACTGTTTTCGGATTCCAGCCTGAGCACAGCATCGCGACGCGCGCTATACGAGGCTGCGGTTGCATATCTCAACGCCCGAAACGCGGGCAACAGAGCGTACGAATACGACTTCAAGGTGGTGAATCACAGACACCGGACCTCCCTCGAGCTGCGGGAAGCGGCGCTGCGCCAGTGGAACAACATCGTGGCAGTGCCGGTCGAGCAGCTCGACGCGTACTACGCGAGCGGCATCAAGCCCGCCGAGCTTGCCGACTTATTGGTGAAAGCGCTCGGCCTCACGGCGATCGCGATAGGAGTTGCGCAATGAAAGCGGTGAAGATGCTGATCACGGCCGCAGTGGCTGCTGTAATGGTCGGCTGTGCCACGCCGAGTGCCGTGTATGAGCTCGCGGACAAGAGCTCGGCCAATGCAGCCCTGTTCGGACAGCGTCTGGGCACGCTGGGCACGCAAAGCCGTGCACTGGCCGAGAAACGAGCGGCTCATGTCGCCTCGATGGATGCCTTCAATGCGTCCATGCAGGCCGATTATCAGCGCGACCTCGCAATTACACGCAGGGCAGGAGCGGGGGACGCGGCGAAGCGGCTGATCGATGACCTGTCATCGTTCGTGCAGGAGCTCGAACGCATCGAGAAAAGCGGACAGTTATCGGAAGCTGCGCGGCGTCAGGAGCTGATGAACAGCTATGTGGCACTCGAGCCGAATACGGCGGCGCTCCGAAATGTAGCGAACATGTTAACGGCGCTTGCTAACCAGGAGAGTCGGGCTGATCGCGCGAAGTTCCTGGCCGACTTTGCCGCGCAGGTGCATCGCGAAGCGCAGGTGCTGCTCGAAAAAGACGAGGCCTCGAGTAAGCACGCGACTCAACTGCTCGAGCACATAGGGCAAAAGCTCACGCCGGAAAGCAAGAAATAGCCTTTCACGCAAAGGAGGTCATATGGCTACCGCGGACGTTCTCGAAGCGGCTCACCCGAAGGACCCGGAACTACCGCTCGCCGCCGCCATGGTCGAAGTGCTGCTCGCAGAGCACGCACAGGTGGTGGCGACGGTAAACAAGGCCCTTGAGAACAATCCAAGCGCGGACGACCGACGTGCGCTGCAAGGGAAGTTGATTGCGCTGAAGAACCGGGAAGACGCGCTTGTCAATGCATTGATTCAGCTCGATGCCGCCGGGCGGGATATTCCGACGCCGTCCGACGAGATGGTGCAGGAGCTCGCAAAGCTGGCCGAAGACGTGGAGCGGGCGACGAATCAGCGGCTTGCCGCCGCCGAGGCGCTCGGACTCGCCACGCAGTTCGTGACATTGGCGAGCGATGTTCTCACCGCCTTCAAGATTCCGGACGGGCCGCGAGCATAGACTTTCGTAAGGGTATCTTCAAGATCGTCGCAATCGTGGGGTCGCGCGCTTCTCCCGCTCGATTTTCGGTGTCGGCTGGCCGGACCACGTCATTCGGTACGCGCCGCCCCGTCGAACGTTCGCGACGACTGCGGGCCTGAAGCACGCGAGATTCGTGCCGCGCGGCCGGCGTGTGCTCGGATAGATGATGCCCACCGAGCCTTTTTCCATGAGCCGCGCGGCGAGGCGCTGAGAAGGCGCGTAGCTCGACGGGTCTACGCATGACTTGAATCGAGGATCTCTTCTGATGTCGTGGAACTCGTTCGTGAAATCGGCGAGGAGCGCCTCGTAGGTGACGCTGTCCTCGAAGTAGCCGATCTCCCGATACTCGACGCTCTTGTGAAAAGCCACTTCCGCGAGCGCCGTCTCTTCCTCGAACGAGCAGTACCACGCGCCGCGCTCGGGGCCGTTGAAGCGGCTGCCTTGCGGATGCGCATACGTGAACGCTGCGTTGACGAGGCCGGCGTTGGGCACGCCGAAGACAAGCTCGTCGACACCGATGCCGGGCAGCAGACCGCGCTGGCCGCGCAGCCGCTCGTTGGTGGCGTTGTCCAGCTCGAAAAGATCCGCAAGATGCGCATCGTCCTCCGAGATCCCCGTGAGGACCGAATCTTCCCGCATGGCAAAGCGCGACGGCAGCAGACGGTACGTGTCGAACTGCCGCAGTCGGGTCGTGCGCGGAAGCGGCGCGCTCACCGAGGTTCCCTAGCCGCCGCGGCGTGCGTCGAGGAGCTTACGCACGGTCTGCATCGCGACGAGCCCGCCGCCGATCATGTATGCGAGCGGGGTCCCGCCACCAAAGATCGTGTTCGTATTCGGGAGCTTCACCCACTGGTCGGCGAGTTTCTCGCCATAGAGAATGTGCAGCGCCTTGTAGATCCCGGTGAGATAGGAAATGCGCATGATGCGATCGACGTCGAGCACGCGATCCGGATTCTTCTTCCAGTCGTAGTAGGCGCTGCTCGAGAGTCCCCCAAGCAGCTCGCGTGCGTCCTCGTCGCGGATCTTCCATCGCTCGATCATGCGGAAGAAGCCGCGCAGCGCCGAGCGCGACAGGCGTTCACGCTCGCTTTTCGAGCTGAGATCGGCGATGCGAGGCAGCTCGAAGCTGCTGGAAGGATAGGCAAGCCCCACGGTGAGATCTCCTTATTCGGACAGAATACACTCCGAATTCGGAGGCCGCAACCAGAGCGTCCGACCTTGAGGCACTCTTTCAATGCGCGGCGTTTATTGGCGGGGCAGACGCGCCGCCCGTACGACCTGGCCATACCGGTCGATGTCGGCGACGAGCAGCTCGCGAAGCTGCTCCGGCGTACCGGGCCACGGATCCACCCCCAAAGCGGTCAACCGCTCGCGGATGTCGGCTGTTTCGAGCGCCCTCACGAGCTCACGGGACAACCGCGCAACGATGTCCGGCGGCGTGCCGGCAGGCGCGAACATCCCGTACCAGAGCGGCATGGTGAAACCGGGAACACCGGCCTCGATGCCCGTGGGTACGTTCGGCAGCGCCGGGATCCGCTCGTCGGTCAGTACGGCGAGCGCCCGCACTTTTCCCGCACGGATGTGCACGAGCGCGGTCGAGACCGGCATCACCACTTCGTCCACCTCGCCCGTGAGCATTCCGTAGACGGCCTGTGTCACGCCTTTGTAGGGCACATGCACCATGTCGATTTTCTCGAGGTGCTTCAGCAGCTCGTTCGCGAGATGGTTGGTGGTGCCGGCGCCGCCCGAGCCGAAATTGATCTTGCCGGGGTGCGCGCGCGCAAGACTGATGAACTGCCGCAGCGTTTTTGCCGGAACGGACGGATGTATGAGCAGCACGTTCGGAATCGACGTCAACCGCGCAACCGGTACGAGGTCTTTCACCGGGTCGTAGCCGAGCTTCGCATAGAGCGAAGGGCTGACGGCGATGCTGGAGGTGGCGATCAGGATCGTGTAACCGTCGGGCGGAGACTTCGCTGTCGAGGCGATGCCGACATTGCCACCGGCGCCCGGCCGGTTGTCGGCCAGCACCTGCTCGCCCAGCTGTGCCGAGAGCTTCTCGCCCAGCATGCGCCCGACGATGTCGCTCGACGCGCCCGCGGGGAAGGGCACGATCAGCCGTATCGGTTTGGCGGGATAGGCCTGCGGCACCGCAGGTATCGCGGCGAGCGTACGAACGGAAGGGCAGAGCAGCGAAACCGACAGCACCGCCAAAAGAACCGCGCGACGTATCTCGATGGGGCCCATTCGTGCCTCCTCTGCGCCTGGTCCGCCCGCGGCAGGCAGATTAACCGCGGCAGGGCGGCGCCGCTATCTGCCTTTCCACTGCGGCTTGCGCTTCTCCTTGAACGCGCGAGCGCCTTCTTTCGCGTCTTCGCTCTCGTAGAGTGGTGCGCAGATCTGTTTGCCGACTTCCAGCGCGGGCTCGAGCCCCATATTCAACGTGTGCCGCACTACTTGCCGCACCGCGCCGACCGACAACGGCGCGCACTCGATGATCTCGCCGGCCATCGCGAGCGCTGCGCCGATCAACTCTCCGCGCGGCACGACCTGATTCACGAAGCCGATCTCGTACGCGCGCTTCGCGTCGATCGTTCTGCCCGTCAGCATGAGCTCGAGCGCGATGCGGCTGCCGAGCATACGGATCATCGGCGGCGACCACGCGACACCGCGTCCGACTTTCGGCTCGGTGATCCCGAACTTTGCAGTGTCCGCCGCGATGCAGAGGTCGCACATCTGCGCCAGCACCCAACCCCCGGCGATGGCGAAACCGTTCACGGCCGCGATCACCGGCTTGCTCACGTGTAGCGTATCGCCGAGGATCGGCAGCGGCGGCAACGGCAGCCCTTCTTCGCGTGCGCCTTCCTTCAAGTCGCGGCCGGCCGAGAATGCCTTGTCGCCCGCGCCCGTGAGGATCGCGACTCTCAGCGCCGAATCCTTGTCGAAATCCTCGAACGCGCGCCAGAGCTGCGCGCACATCGGACGGTCGATTGCGTTGCGCTGGTCGGGACGGTTCAGCGTGATGAGCGCGCACTGTCCGCGTACCTCGAACAGCACTTCGTTTTGCGTTTCCATGACTCCTGCCGCAGCTAAAAAAGACTGTGTCTGTTTATCCTTTCGTGCGCGGCGAGGCAATAGTCATTCGTTCTATGGCGGCATGCGAAAGGGATCTCGTGCTTCTCACCGCGGCGTCCGAGCATTTCGGCGAGCCGCGCTGCGGTGAACGCGGTCGCGCCCTTGCACGCGACTGGCTCCTGCGTCCGCCCGGCTGAGTCCGCACGACCACCTCGATTTCGGATGGAGCGTGCGCGCGTTTCCGACCATCGTCCCCACGCCGACCAGTTGACGCTCGAAGCTTACACGATCACTCCCGGTTTCTCGCACGCAGCTGTGGCACCATTCGTACTGCGCATTCGCGCAACTTCACTGGGCTATCGCGGCGCTCCGTCGTCCATGCTCAGCAAAAGAAGAACGGAAGCTCGGGCTCGATGTGATTCGACCATTCCTCCTGCGGCTTGCCCGCATGCAGCAGTTTGCGGCGCTTCGCCATCGCGGCTTCCGCCTGCTGTGGAGCGCCACGCTTCTTTCCTCGACGGCGCGGTGGGCCGACACGGTGGTGATCGGCTGGCTCACTCTGGAGCTGACGAATTCGGCGCTCATGGTCGGCATCGTCGCGGCGAGCAAGATGGCGGGCTATGTCGCAGCGCCATTCATGGGCGTCATCGCGGACCGTATGGACAGGCGCCTGCTCCTGATCATCGCGGCAGTCGTGAACCTGGCGGTCTCGGCGCTAATGCTGATTCTCTTTGCTACGGGCGCGCTCGAGTTGTGGCACGTCATAACGCTCGCGCTCGTGAGCAGTCTCACCTGGGCGCTCGACAACCCGACGCGTCAGGCTTTCCTGCCGGACCTCGTGTCGAGAGACCGCCTCACGAATGCGATCGCGCTGAACGCGCTCGCGAACGAGATCACCGTCGTGGTGGGTCCGGCGTTAGGCGGGATATTGATTCCGGTATTGGGGATGGGCGGCGCGTACGGGATGATCTCAGCCATGTACGTGCTCGATGTGTTCGTGCTGCTCATGCTCAAAGATCGCAAGGACGTCGCCTCGCACGTGCACGAGTCGCCGGTCAAGAGTCTGATCGGCGGTTTCAAGTATGTCTGGCGCCACCAGACCGTGCTCGTGTTGATGGTAATCGCGTTCGTCATGAACCTCCTTGCAGCTCCTTACCGATACGCCTTCCTTCCGGTCTTTTCGCGCGACATCCTGCACACGGGCCCGGCGGGCTACGGCATCCTCACGGCGATGGCTGGTGTCGGGGCGCTGGTCGCGGGGCTCTGGGTCGTGTCTTTAGGCGACTTCGAACGCAAGGGCAGGCTGCTGATATGGACGAGCATCGCGTGGCCGGCATCGCTGCTGCTGTTCGCCGTGTCGACGTCGTATTCCCTTTCGCTCGCGCTCATCTTTGTCGCCGGGCTCACGCAGGCGATCGTGTGGACCGTGATCGCGACGTTGATATTGAGTCATACCGAACAGGCGATGCGCGGCCGTGTGATGGGTCTGCGCACGGGGGTCATTGCGAGCTTACCACTCGGGAATCTGTTCGCAGGCGCCGTAGCGGAGCGCTTCGGTGCTCCGATCGGGCAGGGCGCTTATGCGCTGATTGCGATAGTCGTCATGTTCGCGATCGTTCTGTGGGCGCCGAATCTATATCGGTCGGAATGAGACATGGCGGCGCGTGTTCAGCGTGCTCTTTCAGCGTTTCTCGGGTGTCCAGCCATATGCCTTCGCGCACGCACCCCCCATCAGCATCGCCCGTTCACTGTCGGTCAGGCGATTCGTCTCGAGGAAGGGCTTCACCGCCTGCTCGTAGTTGCAGACCGCATACGCGCGCGTCCAGTCGGTACCCCAGAGGCAACGCTCGAGGCCCCACGCGTCGAATACACGCTGGAGCGGATCCCAGATGTCCGGATAGGGATACGGCTCGCGGGATAGCGTGCAGGCGCCACTCACCTTGATCACGGCATTCGGCCGTTTCGCGAGCGACAGTACCTTCGGCAGCTCGGCCCAGGGCTGCGGCGGGGCGGGTGGCGTGCGAGGCTGCATGAGTCCGAGATGGTCGATGATGAATCGCACGTCGGGATGGCGGTCGATCAGCGTCGTGCCCGCGTCGATGTTGCCCCAGAACAAGATGTTCACGGGGAAGTCGTGTTTCACCGCTGCTCGCAGGATGCGGTCGAGGCCCGGATCGGCCGGGTCGCGGTCCCGTCCCGGATCTTTCGTCAGCATGATGCGAATGCCGACAGTGCCCGGCGTCTTCTTCCAGTCGGCGATGACATCGGCCACCGCCGGATTGTCCGGGTCTACCGGTTTTACGAGCGCAAAGCGGTCAGGATGAGCCCGTTGCACTTCGACGGAATAGCTGCCGTCATAGCGGTACATGGCGAACGGCGAGATGAAAATCGCACCGTCGACGCCCAGCTTGTCCATCGCCGCGACCATCTCGTCGCCAGTGACGTGATCGGGCCAGTTCGGCACGCTGTGCCAGGGGCGTTTCGGAGTGTTCGCCTCATAAGCGTGGACCTGCGAATCGATGATCGGCATTGCGAAAGCTCCTCTGTATGCGTCTACTTTGTGGTCATGCCGCTAAACCAATTGCTGAATTGGCGGCGACGGCGCGGCTATAGATGATATCCGGCTATCATAGGACTGCGATAGAAATCCGTCGTTGCGGCCACCAGCGAGGTCGATGACCCGATACTCACGCTGCCGCGTTCAGTATCTCCAGCACGTCATGCGCGGTGCTCATCTTGCGTGGATTCGTGTACAGCCATGCATCGTGCAGCGCATGCTCTGCGATCACACCGAAACGCTCGCGGCTTACGTCCACTTCCGTGAGCCGGCGGGGCAGGCCCAGCGCGCCGATGAACGACGACACGACTTCCGCTGCACGCTCTCCAGGGTGGGCCATCGCTTCTGCAACGAGTCGCTGGCGGTCGGCGTTGGCGGGTTCGTTGTAACGCAGAACGTACGGCAGCATCACGCACGAGGTGTATCCGTGCGGGACACCGCACGTTGCGCCGAGCGCGTGGCCGATTGCGTGGCTTGCCCCCATTTGCACGCCCCCGTGCCGCCCCGCCGTCGAGAGCCAGGTCGCGAGCTGGCAGTCCAGGCGAGCGTCGAGATCGCGCGGATTTTGTTTCACGCGCGGAAGCGCCGCAGCCAGAAGCTTCAGGGCATGCACGTAATACATGTCGCTGACCGGATTGCTGAACTGCGAGCACAAGCCCTCGGTCGCATGATCGAGCGCGCGAATTCCGGTGGATAGCCAGACCCACATCGGCGTGTGTACCGTCGGCGCGGGATCCAGAATGACGACGCGCGGCACGAGCAGATGATGGCGATAGCTGTGTTTCGTCTTGCTTCGGTGATCCAGCGCGCCCGCCGTGGCGTTGAAGTCGCCGGCCGAGAGCGTGGTCGGAACCGAGATCTGGTCCACTGAAGGACCGTCGAATGTCGGGTTTTCACGTTTGCCGTCGGCGCCAAGCGTCGAGCGATACGCGTCGAATCCGTCGAGATCGTCGATGCCATGCTGCAGACAAAGCCGCACCATCTTGCCTGCGTCCGTAAGGGAGCCGCCGCCGAACGTCACGATCAAGTCGGCCCGAACAGCTCTCGCGGCGCGTGTGGCGTCGAGCACGGCCTCGCGCGGTGTAAGGGCAGGCATCGCGTCGTAAAGACCCGCATAGCGGCTGTCGAGTGCGTCCCTTACTTTCGCGACCTCATCGGTGTTGCGACTCATCGTGCGGCTCGCCATCAGGAACACCCGGCTTGCGCCGAGCCGGTCGGCTTCCGCCGTCAGCGCGACCGCAGTGGGTTGGCCATATACGATGCGTTCGGTTGCGGGAAAATCGAATATTCCGGACTGCATGCCGAATCTCCGATGCGGGATTGAACTGCTCGGGAGGCGAGCGCTCGGTCAGGCCGACTTCGTGCAGACGCCCTCAAACGGGGGCTGGACCCCGCATCATCCGCATCGCCAGAAGTATTTCACCTGCCTCCGCTGACCAGCTCAAAGCCGGCGTCCGCCCATCGCTGACGTTGTGCGGGATCCGAGATGAACCTGACAAACGCGAGGCCGGCATCCGGCACAGTACTGTTCAGGGGAAGGGCGGCACCATACACCACAAAACTCTGGAAAGGGGGCGGCAGAAGACCGACCACAACGACATCCTTGGCCTTGCGCACTTCGCTGATGAGATACAAGCCGACATCGGCTTCGCCGGTCGCGACCAGGCCTGCTCCGCCGTCGATCGCAGCCTTGAAGAGAAGCTTCGGATTTATGGCCTCTGCAATCCCAAGCTCCGCGAACGTATGCATAAGATGACGCCCACTGGGAACGCTTGCCTGCGGAAGGGCAATCCTTCGGGCATCGAGCAGCGTCTTGCGCACGGCATCAGCTGTCGAAATATCAGGGCGCTTTCCATCCGGCCGCGCGATAAGCGCGATGCCGACCCGCGCCACTGTTGAGCGTCCGTCTGATCGCATAGGCACGTTTTTCTCGGTCGCGGCGAGCAAAGGCTCGGGCAGCAGGACGACATCCGCGCTTTCGCCGGCTGCGAGCTTTCGCTGAATTTCCGTCACGAGTGCGAAAGTGAATGCCACACTGTGCCCGGATTGCTTTTCGAATTCCGGCGCGAGCAACCGCAGTACTTCCTGTGGCGCGCCGCCACTGTATACGCGGATATCCGCGGCATGCGCAGACTGAGCGAACATGCAGGCTGCGGCTACTGCTATCGACCTGAATCTCATCTCCCCTCCATTTGATCATCGATTCGATGGGTCTGCCGCTACATTCAGGTCCGCGTTCCCATTCGCGGACGTCATTTTCCGCTCGACCAGGTTCACCTTGAGCCACTGCTTCATGTCACGCCAGACGTGCGCAAGCTCCTCATCGGTCGGCATATCGAGCGCGTGCGGCAGTTCCAGCGTGACCACCGGGATGCCTTCCTTCAAACCGCCGAAATTTCCCAGCGAACCAGGGAACACGCCCAGGCGTCTGAGATGCAGCCGGCCGAAACGTAGTGGCGCCTTCATGCCGGCTGGCGGCCCGTCAAAGTCGAGAACGTTGTGCGGCGCGTGAACGGACACGATCACGTCGGGCTTGAAGCGCTTGATCTCGTCGTATAGCCAGCGCGATTCTGGCTCCGAACCCGGTGCGCTACCCGGAAAGCGGCGCGGATCGCGCCTCGCCGAAACCGACCAGTAGCGGTGTGCTTCGGTGAACCAGTCATCGGTCGGGAAATTGCGGTTCAGGTCCACCCCGCGCGCGTTGACGCGCGTCGGCGGCTTTGCGAACAGCCCATCCGGGTTCATGACCGGAACCATGCGCCAATGGTATTGCTCGGCATCGCCGGACGGCTGTTGCAGCAGTTCGAGCCAGCGAAAGACGATCGATACTGCCGTCAGTTCGTCGCCATGGATGCCGCCGACGACCAGCACTCGTCCCCTGGCGTCCTGTGCCGGCTTGAATTCGCGAAGCATGATGGGCCGACCATTCACGGACCGGACCGGAACGGGAGCCAGCCTTGCCGCTACGCACGCTTTCGACTTGATGCGCGGGATCACGCGGGTGACGCTTGCACACCAGCTCTGCAACTCGCTTGCAGTCCGCATTGGGGGCGGCTGCATGGCATGAATGCTCGTGGGAGCCGACAGAAGAAGAACGGATAACAGCGGCAGATTGCGCGGCATCGTTTCTCTCTAAAGCGCTGGACCTGGCCCGGAATGCGGCGCATGACTGAGCCGCTACGCCGCTGTCGCATGATACCTAAGCGCGCCGGATTCGCCAGACCAGAGGCGCTTGCTCATCGCAGCCAAGCGTCGAGTACGCGTCCGTCCAAATGTGACGTATTGCACCTCACACGAGACTGTCCATAGTCCCAACCCGCACGCATATCGCCTCCCCTATTTGGAAGTCGCGCCGGTCGATTCCCGCATTCACACTGAACGTCACCGCATCAGAACCGACTCACCACATGCGAGGGAGACAAATGCGTATCCGGATATTGCTTCTTTGGCCTCGATGTCGTGGTCAACGGTGTCGTTCTCGATTCCGACCTGAATCCGGGAGAAAGCTTTCTCTTCGGGCCGGCGTAAATGCTTTCTCGCTGCTCGGCATTGCGCTCGGTGCGCTTGGCTGGAGCCGAAGCCGCGAACGCTGAAGAAAAGAGTGTCGCCTCACTGGACAGCGTCCGGCCTGCTGCCGCATCATTTCGTTGTGTAAGGAAGCGGCGACTGGCCGCGCGTTCGAATGTACCGACGAGGCGCACACATGAAAATCAAATCGCTGGGACATGTTGTCGTACGGGTGACGGACCGCGATCGAGCCGAACGTTTCTATGGCGGCGTGCTCGGGTTGCCGGTCTGCGCACGGCTCGATCAGGACGGCTTCAGGATGGCGTTCTTCAGCCTCGGTAATCATCACGACTTCGCGGTGATGGAAGTGAGCGGGGAGGGCAGCAGCCGC
>DASRIK010000578.1:0-16371 GCA_035650035.1 Burkholderiales bacterium
TACCGCGCACCGGCTTGCCAAGCGCGCGAAGCGGGGTCTAAATTGACCGCGCAGCCCATTACAGGAGGAGATAAAAATGGCGGCCACCTACACTCTCCGTGTGAACGGGAAATCCCATACGGTGCGCGTCGACGATCCGCAGATGCCACTACTCTACGCGTTGCGCAACAACCTCGATTTACATGGGCCGCGTTTCGGCTGCGGTCTCGGACAATGCGGCGCCTGTACCGTGCACATGGATGGCAGAGCCGTGCGCTCGTGCAATCTGCCCGTTTCACAAGCGGCCGGCAAAAACATCCTCACAATTGAAGGGCTGGGCACGCCGGAAAAGCCGCATCCCCTGCAGCAGGCGTTCATCGAAGAGCAGGCAGTCCAGTGCGGCTACTGCGTGAACGGCATGATCATGCAGGCGAAGGCGCTGCTGGACCAGAACAAAAGACCCACTGAAGCACAGATCCGGCAGGCGCTCGCGGCCAACCTTTGCCGCTGCGGCACGCACGTTCGCATCGTTCGCGCGGTGAAGCGTGCATCGGAAATGGCGTAGGAGGCGAACCATGACCACTTCCGCCATATCCCGCCGCCACTTCCTGAAAGCGTCCGGCGCGCTCATCGTCACCTTCACCATCGCCGACGGTCTGACACAGGCTGCGACCATTCCGGCTGCGGGTAAGACCGTAGCGGTGAGCGAAGTCGACGGTTTCATTGCGGTCGACGAGAAGGGTCGCGTGACGCTGTACTCCGGCAAAGTCGATCTGGGCACAGGTGTTTCGACCGCGCTGCGGCAAATGGCCGCTGAGGAGCTTTGCGTTCCGTTGAACCGCGTCGATCTCGTTCAGGGTGACACTGCGCTGACGCCCGATCAGGGTGTCACCTGGGGCAGTCTCACGATCCAGCTCGGGGGCACGCAAATCCGGCGTGCCTGCGCGACCGCGCGCGAGGCGCTCCTCGCCCGGGCCGCCGAGAAGCTGGGCGTCCCCAAAGAAACGCTTCAGGCAAAAGATGGCGAAATCGTTCGCGCCGGCAGCGCAGCAATTCCGTACACGCAACTGATCGGCGGCCGGCAATTCGAAATGAAAGTCGACGAGAAGGTCCGGCTGAAGTCACCGTCGACCTACACGATCGTCGGTCAGTCGGTGCGCCGCGCCGATATCCCGGGGAAAGTCACGGGCCGGTTCACGTACATGCAGGACGTGAAAGTGCCCGGCATGCTGCACGCGCGCGTCGTGCGGCCGACCGCGATGAAAGCCGACCTTCAGTCACTCAACGATACGGCGGCGAAGAAAATTCCGGGATATGTCGCCACCGTGCGCAAAGGCAGCTTCGTCGCCGTCGCCGCGCGTGACGAATGGGCGGCGATCCGCTGCGCGAATGCGCTTCAGGCGAAATGGTCTGACTGGCAGGGACTGCCCGACCCCGCGAAGCTGTGGGATCACGTTCGCACCACCAAAGTCGTGAAGGACGAAGTGTTCCAGAACGTCGGCAACGTCGAGGCTGCGAAAAATTCTGCGAAGACGCTCTCCGCCACATACGATTTCGCGATTCATACACACGGCTCGATCGGCCCTTCGTGCGCCATCGCTGATTACAAGGACGGCCGTCTGACCGTATGGACCGCGTCGCAGGCGACCCATCTGCTGCGCAAACAGCTCGCGAACATGCTGTCGATGAACATCGACAATGTGCGCTGCCTGTACGTGGAAGGCTCCGGCTGCTACGGCCGCAACGGTCATGAAGACGCCGCAGCAGACGCGGCGATACTCGCAACGGAGCTCGGCAGGCCCGTGCGCGTGCAGTGGAGCCGCGAGGACGAGCACGGCTGGGACCCGAAGGGACCGCCCACGCTACTCGAGCATCGCGCATCGCTCGACGCGAGCGGCAACGTGGTCGCATGGGAATCGGTCGTATACATTCCCGACCGGCCGAAAGGGTTCGAAGTAACGCTCGTCGCAGCGGAGCTTGCGGGCATGCCTAAAGACACGGCTTTTCCTGGCAACATTCATCAATCGCTCGCGATTCCCTACACGTTCCCAAACGTGAAAGCGACCGCGCGTTGGCTCGCCGAGACACCGTTCAAGCCCTCGTGGATCCGCACGCCGGGCCGCATGCAGAACACGTACGCGAACGAAAGCTTCATGGACGAGATCGCGGCGGTGGCCGGCATCGATCCCATTCAGTTCCGGATGCAGAATCTCAAGGACGCCCGTGGGATCGAGTGCATCGAGCGCTGCGCGAAGCTCGCGAACTGGGCTCCACGCAAGGCCGGATCCCGGGACAACAGTGATATTGCGAGGGGCCGCGGGTTCTCTTATATCAAATACGAGCTCGTGCGCACGTACGTCGCAGTCGTGGCGGACGTCGAAGTCAATCGCCAGACCGGTCAGGTACGCGTAACGGATTTCTACTGCGCGCACGATTGCGGGCAGATCATCAACCCCGATGGACTCAGGAACCAGATCGAAGGCAACATCGTGCAGACCGTGAGCCGCACGCTCGTCGAAGAGCTCAAGTTCGACCGCTCGCGCGTGACGAGCCTGGATTGGGACAGCTACCCCATCCTGCGCTTTCCGGACGTGCCCGAGATCGCCATCGACCTCATCAGCAGACCCACGGAGGTGCCGTGGGGCGCGGGAGAACCTGCTGCAGCAGTCGTTCCGTCGGCAATCGCTAACGCGATTTACGATGCGACAGGCGTGCGGCTGCGCTCGGTACCGTTCACGCCGCAGAAGGTGCTGGCGGGGTTGAAGCGCGCCTAGTGCGCCAGCCCTGCCGAGGCGAGGGGGACGGTTATGAAGCCCGCCGGATGTCGTAATGCCGATGGCTTTAGAATGTAACTTCGCGGGCTGTACGCTTCGACAGGGGGTATACACGTGGACTATTCAGAGACGGCTGAAGCAGAGAGCACGCAGCATGCGGGAAGAAGGCTCGTCAGCAACTTCGATGACGCATTTACGGAGACCGACAACGCGTTCCATTCCGGTGCGATACAGCGTCTGTCCAGTGCCACGCTGCGCGTTCACCTTCTTACGCTGGCGAACCAGCCAGCGAGAGAGCTCCAGCAGCGCGATGTGATTCGGAGCATGCTGATCGCGGAACTGCTTCTGCAGCGGCAGATGGAGCGCATCGTGCGGCGAGTTTCGCGCGACCGCTGGATCGCAGCGGCTGTAGCGCTAGCCGCGCTACTCACTTCCCTGTTGGCTATTCTGTTCGTCGCAACCCGGGAGCCGCTGATCATCCAGGCGCCGCCGCCGCCACTCGAGCAGCAACAGCAGCCCCGGCAATAACCGACTCGAGATCCACGTCGGCGCGGCGCCGTGCCGCGTTCGACTGCGGTTCTGCTCGGGTAAAATATTGCCTTCATCCGCGCGGCGACCACGCCGCGCTTCCAGCTTTCATTCCCTTCAGGATCCGATGCCCGAATCCGGCAACAAGCCTGCTGTGTCCGACGCTTCTCCGAGCGCGCCGCCGAAATCCGCGCCTCACGCGCACGAAGCGATCACGATACGCGGCGCCCGCCAGAACAATCTGAAGAATCTCACGCTCGAGATTCCCGCCAACGAGCTCATCGTCGTGACGGGCGTCTCCGGCAGCGGCAAGTCTTCGCTCGTCTTCGACACACTGTACGCCGAAGGACAGCGGCGCTACGTCGAGACGTTTTCGCCGTACGCGCGCCAGTTCCTCGATCGGATGGACAAACCGCAGGTCGATGCCATCGACGGCATACCGCCGGCGATCGCCATCGATCAGACGAACCCCGTTCGCACGTCGCGCTCGACCGTCGGCACGATGACGGAGCTCAACGATCACCTGAAGCTGCTCTACGCGCGTGCCGCGCAGCTGTACTGTCTTGGCTGCGGAGCACCGGTGCGGCGAGACACGCCGGAGACTATCGCAGACGAAATGACGCGACGCGCCCAAGGCACCGGCGACCCACGGCTCATCGTCACGTTCCCGGTGCCGGTGCCGAAGAATTTCAGCGAGTCGGAAGTGAAAGGCCTGCTCGAGCAACAGGGTTATACGCGTATTCACGCGAAGCATGGCACGACGATCGAAGTCGTGCAGGACCGTTTTCGCATCGGGAGTGTCGAGCGCTCGCGCATCATCGAAGCGCTGGAAGCTGCACTGCGTGTGGGCCAGGGGCGGGTGAATGTGTATGTCGTTCGCGAAGGCGAGCACGACCGCTGCTGGAAATTCTCGTCGGACCTCCACTGCCCGGACTGCGACATCCATTACCAGGAGCCGACGCCGAGCCTTTTTTCGTTCAATTCACCGCTCGGCGCATGCGAGACCTGCCGCGGGTTCGGACGGGTGATCGGGCTCGACTACGGCCTCGTCGTGCCGGACGAATCGAAGACACTTCGCGAAGGTGCCGTGAAGCCGTGGCAGACGGCCTCGTATCGAGAGTGCCAGGACGACATGGCGCAATACGCGAAGAAGCGCGGCATTCCTTTCAACACGCCATGGCGCGAGCTCTCGCTCGAGCACAAGCGCTGGGTATTGGCGGGCGAGCCCGAATGGAAAAGCTGGCGCAAATCCTGGCCGGGCGTGTGGTACGGCGTCGCGCGGTTTTTCGAATGGCTCGAAACGAAAGCGTACAAGATGCACGTGCGGGTGCTGCTTTCGAAATATCGGGCGTATACGCCATGCGTCGCGTGCGGCGGGGCACGGCTCAAGCTGGAAGCGCAGGCGTGGAGACTCGGCACGCGCGAGAACGCCGACGCCGTGCTTTCAAGCCAGAATCGTTTCATGCCCGTCGGCGCAACGCTCGACCGGCAAACCCTGGAGAGTCTGCCGGGGCTCGGCCTGAACGATCTAATGCTCCTGCCAGTCAGGAAGACACGCGCGTTCTTCGATGCCCTCTCGCTTCCGGCGCCAGTCGATGACGCGACGGAGCTCCTCCTCGCGGAAATCTGCACGCGCCTGGGCTATCTCTGCGAGGTCGGCCTGTCCTATCTCACGCTCGACCGCCAGTCGCGCACGCTCTCCGGCGGCGAAGTGCAGCGGATCAACCTGACCACCGCGCTCGGCACCTCGCTCGTCAACACGCTTTTCGTGCTCGACGAGCCGTCGATCGGGCTGCACCCGCGTGACATGGGCCGCGTCATCGACGTGATGCACAAGCTGCGCGATGCGGGGAACTCGCTCGTCGTCGTCGAGCACGATCCGCAGATCATGCTCGCGGCCGACCACATCCTCGACATGGGTCCGGGGCCGGGCGAACGCGGCGGAGAAGTCGTGTTCTTCGGAAACGCGCGCGACATACGCAGCGCGCGAGGCTCCCTCACCGGCGATTATCTCGCCGGCCGCAAGCGCGTCGCGAACCCCACGCGCGATCCCCGCGCGAACGCGAGGGCTGCAAACGGGGATGCATCGATTGAAGTTGTCGGGGCGGCCGAGCACAACCTGAAAGCGATCGACGTATCGATCCCGCTCAACCGTCTGGTCTGCGTGACGGGTGTCTCGGGCTCCGGAAAGTCGACGCTGGTGCAGGACGTGCTGTATGCGGCTTTGCTCAAGGCTAAGGGAAAACCGACCGAGGCGCCGGGTAGGCATTCGGCACTCAGGGGCCACGAGCACGTGACAGACGTGGTTCTCGTGGATCAGTCGCCGATCGGCCGCACGACGCGCTCGAATCCCGCGAGCTATGTCGGTGCGTTCGATGCGATCCGGAAGCTTTACGTGCAGCAGCCGCTCTCGAAAGAGCGCGGTTACACCGCAGGTACGTTCAGCTTCAATTCGGGGAACGGCCGGTGTCCGACGTGCTCCGGCAATGGCTTCGAGCACGTCGAAATGCAGTTCCTTTCGGACGTGTATCTCCGCTGTCCTGATTGCAACGGCCGGCGCTACCGGGACGAAATTCTGGAAGTGAAGCTTCAGGGCCGCTCGATTGCCGACGCGCTCGAGATGACGGTTTCGGAAGCGCTTTTGTTTTTTGCCGACAACCGCGAAGTGCAGCGCGTGCTGCAGCCGCTGTCCGATGTCGGCCTCGAATACCTGAAGCTCGGCCAGCCCGTGCCGACGCTTTCGGGCGGAGAAGCGCAGCGACTCAAGCTCGCCGGACATCTGGCCGAAGCGTCGGCGCGCACGAAGCCACGCAAGCAGGATACGGCTCACCGCTCAAGGCTTGCGACGCGCGCAACACTATTCCTGTTCGACGAACCCACAACGGGTCTTCATTTCGAAGACATCGCGAAGCTGCTCACATCGCTGCGACAGCTCGTGGCGGTTGGGCATTCGCTCATCGTGATCGAGCACAACCTCGACGTGATACGCGCCGCAGACTGGGTAATCGACCTCGGACCCGAAGGCGGCGAAGACGGCGGGGAAATCG
The DNA here is from genome assembly GCA_035650035.1 of Burkholderiales bacterium. Taxonomy (GTDB): domain Bacteria; phylum Pseudomonadota; class Gammaproteobacteria; order Burkholderiales; family SG8-41; genus JAQGMV01. Next base: position 6,329 of record DASRIK010000578.1, read on the forward strand.
TGGCAACCGGGACGCCCGTCGACCTGATGGCGTGCGAGGCCTCGCATACCGGGAAAGCGCTGCGGGCTTATGAAGAAGCGCTGAGTTTGCCCCTCACTTCCACCGTCTCCCCGTCTCGGGGCGAAGGAGAAATTTCGGGCCCAGCCACCGGGGCCACCATCTCCACTACAAGCGGGATGCTGGGTTCGCCCGCTCCGCAGGAACGCGCCGGACAGCGCGCCGGCAACGCCATCTGCGTGCGGCAAGCGCGCGAGCACAATCTCAAGTCGCTCGACGTGGACATCCCGCGCGGAAAGTTCACGGTTATCACCGGCGTATCCGGCTCCGGCAAATCGACACTCGCCTTCGACATCGTTTTCGCTGAAGGTCAACGGCGCTATCTCGAATCGCTCAACGCGTACGCCAGGCAGTTCGTTCAGGCTGCTGCGCGGCCCGATGTGGATGCGATTTTCGGTATTCCGCCGACCGTTGCGATCGAGCAGCGCACGAGTCGAGGCGGCCGTAAGAGCACGGTCGCGACCCTCACGGAGATCTATCACTTTCTCCGCCTGCTCTACGTGAAGCTCGGGATTCAGTACTGCCCCGACTGCGACATACCGATCGAACCGCAGACGCCGGACAGTATCGTCGCGAGCATCATGAAGAATTTCCGTGCACAGCGGATCGGGCTGCTTGCCCCGCTCGTGGTGAACCGTAAAGGTCTCTACACCGATCTCGCGAAATGGGCGGCCGCCAAAGGCTACACGCATTTGCGGGTGGACGGTGCGTTCGTCACCACGCGTCCCTGGCCCAAGCTCGCTCGTTTCATAGAGCACACGATCGAGCTGCCCGTGGCCGAAGTGCGCGTCGAGCCCGGCAATGAGAAAATCCTGCGCGAGGGTCTCGCGGCTGCGCTGGAACACGGCAAAGGCGTCGTCCATGTCGTCGACGGACTCGAATCCCTCGAGCGCGCGCTGGAAGCGAAGAACCCGAGCCTTCTCCAGATGACGGAAACGATCTATTCGGCGAAGCGTGCGTGCCCGTCGTGTTCGCGCAGCTTCCCGGAGCTCGACCCGCGTCTTTTTTCTTTCAACTCCAAACACGGCTGGTGCTCGGCGTGCTACGGAACGGGCCTCCAGATCGACGAAGTCCAGTGGGAAGAAGAGCGCCAGAAGACCGGCGCCGAGGACCACATTCTAGATTCGTGGCTGGAATGGCTCGAAATCGACCAGATATGTCCCGAATGCAATGGGCAGCGTCTGAACCGCGAAGCACGAGCCGTGCGCTATCGCGACAAGTCGATCGCCGAGCTCACTGCGCTGTCGGTGGAAGAGCTCTCCGGGCTACTGCGCGGCGTTTCGCTGCAGGGCCGCGAAGCAGCCATTGCGCGCGACATCATGCCGGAGCTTTGCAGCAGGCTGAGTTTTCTCGAACAGGTGGGCCTCTCGTACCTGGCCCTCGACCGCGCGGCGCCGACGCTTTCGGGCGGCGAGGCGCAGCGCATCCGTCTTGCTGCACAGCTCGGCTCGAATCTGCGCGGCGTGTGCTACATCCTCGACGAGCCGACCATCGGACTGCACCCGCGCGATAACCGCGTGCTGCTCGATACACTGCAACGCCTCGAAGCCAAAGGCAACACGCTGCTCGTCGTGGAGCACGACGAAGATACGATCAGGCGCGCCGCGCACGTGATCGATCTGGGCCCCGGTGCGGGCAAGCGCGGCGGAGAGCTCACGGCGCAAGGCACTGCAGAAGACCTGATGCGCCACCCCGCTTCGCTCACGGGGCGCTTTCTCGCGGCGCCGCTGCGTCACCCGCTTCATCCGCCGCGCGCGATCACGCGCGGCGCACCGGCCATCGAGGTCGTCGGCGCCACGCTGCACAACCTGAAAAATGTCACTGTGCGCGTGCCGCTCGCGAGACTGACCGTGGTCACGGGCGTATCCGGTTCCGGCAAGTCGACACTCGCCCGCGACGTGCTGTACGACAACCTGGCGGAGCTCGTGTCCGTCCAGCGCGGCCGCAAGCAGCCGTCACTCGCCGGCTGCCGTGGGATCGAAGGCTGGCAAAGCGTCGAGCGCGTGCTCGAAGTCGATCAGACGCCGATCGGCAAGACGCCTCGTTCGTGTCCTGCGACTTACGTGGGCTTCTGGGATAACGTGCGGCGGCTCTTCGCCGAAGTACCGGAAGCACGCATGCGCGGCTACACGGCAAGCCGCTTTTCGTTCAATACGAGCGGCGGCCGCTGCGATGCATGCGAAGGCCAGGGTGTAAAGCGCATCGAGATGAGCTTTTTGCCCGACGTGCGCGTACCGTGCGAGGTATGCAATGGCGCCCGATTCAACGCTGAAACCCTTTCGGTAAGCTTCAAAGGCAAATCCATCGGCGACGTGCTCACGATGAGCATCGACGAGGCGGTCGAGTTCTTCGCCGCCCACCGGTCGATCCACCACTGCCTGAGACTCATGCAGGATGTGGGGCTCGGTTATCTGACCTTGGGACAGCAAAGCCCCACGCTGTCCGGCGGCGAAGCTCAACGTATCAAGCTGGTGGCAGAACTCTCGAAAGTGCGCACCGACGTGAGCGACGCGGGAGAACGTCCCGGCCGCGCGGGCGCGAGCAAGCACACTCTGTACGTGCTCGACGAGCCGACCGTCGGGCTGCACATGGCTGACGTAGAGAAGCTCATCCACGTCCTGCATCGCCTGGTGGACGCCGGGAATACCGTCGTCGTCATCGAGCACAACCTCGATATCATCGCCGAAGCGGATTGGATCCTCGATCTCGGTCCCGAAGGCGGGAGCGGTGGCGGCCGCATCGTTGCCCAGGGCTCGCCCTGGAGCGTGATCGGAAAACCCGAAACCTCGCACACCGCACGCATACTCGCCGGTTTTCTGGCCACCCGCGCAAAGTGAGCGTCGGCGGCATGCGCTTTGCACGAGGCGCGTACTCTCGCGTCCAGACGCATCCGTCGACGCACTCGCTCCGAGGACCAGACATGGCTACGAAAACGAAACGCGCGAGCAGCAATACGACGCGCACGCCGGCGAAGAACGAGCTCCAGGGCAGCCGTGCGAAATCGCGCACGAGCGAGCCTCAGATCCAGAGTGAGCCCAAACCGCCTTTCGCCAGGCAGAAGCAGCGCGCGCCAGGTCTCGAATCCAAGCTCGACCCGAAGCCTCGGTACGAGGCGTCGCGATACAAGCCCGCCGGCAAGCTCGAAGGCAAGTGTGCTCTGATTACGGGCGGAGACTCCGGCATCGGACGCGCCGTCGCAGTGCTGTACGCGCGCGAGGGAGCCGATGTCGCGATCTCCTACCTGCCGCAGGAGCAGCCGGACGCCGAAGAAACGCTGCGGGCTGTCGAAGCCGAAGGCCGCCGCTGCGTGCTTATCCCCGGCGACCTCGCCGACGTGAAGTTCTGTAACGAGCTCGTGGACAAAGCGGTGAACGAGCTCGGCAAGCTCGACATCCTGGTCTCGAATGCCGCGCATCAGAATCGCAAGAAATCGCTGGACGATCTGACCGATGAGGAGCTCGAGACCACGTTCGAAATAAACATCTTCGCGTACGTGCGGCTCTGCCGGGCTGCGCTTCGTTACATGAGGCCGGGTTCCGCGATCATAGGCACGAGCTCCGTTACCGGGCTTACAGGATCCAAGGAATTGCCGGATTATTCCGCGACGAAAGGCGCGATCAATGCGTTCACCAAAACGCTCGCGCAAAACGTCCTCGAGAAAGGCATACGCGTGAATGCCGTCGCCCCCGGGCCCGTGTGGACGCCGCTCAATGCCGCGGACGCCGGCATGACGCCCGAAAAAGTCGCCGAGTTCGGGAAGCAGGCCCCGATCGGACGCCCGGCGCAGCCCGAAGAAATCGCGCCGGCCTACGTGTTTCTGGCATCCGACGCCGACTCTTCGTACATCACGGGCATCGTCTTGCAGATCATGGGTGGAGAAACCACGGGAGGCTAGCGTCGCGCGAGGTTTTCGTCACTTCGTGTCATGTGGCAGTATTCTGCCTTCGTACAGATCAATCCCATGTCCGCGATTACAGTACTCAAGCCGCACACCAAAGATCTCGGCGGCTTCGAAGTGAGGCGGTTACTGCCCGGTCACCCGCACAAGATGGTCGGGCCGTTCATCTTCTTCGATCATATGGGACCTGCGCAGCTCGCGCCCGGCGCCGGTGTCGACGTTCGTCCACACCCGCATATCGGGCTCGCGACCGTCACCTATCTTTTCGAAGGCGCCTTCATGCACCGGGATAGTCTCGGGACGGTGCAGCGCATCGAACCCGGCGCCGTGAACTGGATGACCGCCGGGCACGGCATCGCCCATTCCGAGCGCAGCCCCGATGACATGCGTCCGGCCGGCCCTCGGCTCCACGGCATTCAGACATGGGTCGCGCTGCCGAAAGAGCACGAGCGCACGGACCCCACGTTCAGCCATCACCCGCGGAGCACGATCCCGCTGATTACGCTGCCCGGCGTCTACATGCATCTCATCGCCGGAACCGCATTCGGACGCACCGCGCCGACGCCGACGTATTCGCCGATGTTCTATCTTGCAGTCGAGATGGAGCCTGGCGCCATGCTCGAGCTGCCGCTCGAGCATGAAGAACGCGGGGTCTACATTGTCTCCGGCGACGTCGAAGTTGCCGGATCAGCACTCCCCGTGCGGCATCTTGCGGTCGCACCACCGAGCGTTGCAGTGCGCATCTGCGCGCACTCGGCTGCGCGTCTGATGCTGATCGGCGGCGCCCCCATGGACAGCGACCGCCATATCTGGTGGAACTTCGTCGCGAGCTCGCCCGAACTGATGGACGATGCCGCGCAGCGCTGGGCAAGCGGCGGCTTTCCGCCGGTTCCAGGCGACCCCGAGTTCATACCGCTGCCGGAGCGCCGCATGCCGCAAACGACGTTCGTGCCATGAGCACCATCGACATCGCCGCGCTGCGCCAGGAATACATGCGCGCGAGGCTCGACGAAACCGACGTCAAGCCGGATCCGATTGCGCAGTTCCAGCAGTGGTTCGATGAGGCGGTACAGGCGCGACTCCCGATGGTGAACGCAATGACGCTCGCCACCGTTGCGCCGCAGTTGCAACCGTCGGCGCGCATAGTGCTCCTGAAAGGCGTGGATCAGCGCGGCTTTGTCTTCTATACGGATTACGCAAGCCGCAAAGGACACGAGCTCGCAGCGAACGCGCGTGCGGCCCTGCTTTTCTACTGGATCGAGCTCGAGCGGGAAGTACGTATCGAAGGCGTGACCGAGAAAACCTCCGTCCGCGAATCGGACGAGTATTTCGCGACACGGCCGGCCGGCAGCCGTATCGCAGCGAACGCCTCTCGCCAGAGCAGCGTCGTCGCCGACCGTCAGACCCTGGAAACCCGTTACGCCGAAGTCGAGCGCCGCCATGGCGAACAAGCTTCCCGCCCGGCGAGCTGGGGCGGATATCGCGTTCTTCCCGAGACAATCGAATTCTGGCAGGGGCGCGCGAATCGCCTGCACGACCGGCTGCTTTATACGAAAGCGAGCGACGGCACATGGCGCATCGCGCGGCTCGCCCCGTAGGGCTGCCTCAGAGAAACAGCTTGCCGATCCACCATGCAAGCGCGGCGACCGCGGCCGAGCACGGAATCGTCAGCACCCAAGCCCAGACAATGCCGCCTGCGACGCCCCACCGCACCGCTGAAGTATTACGTGCGGCGCCAACGCCGATGATCGAGCCGGTAATCGTGTGTGTGGTCGAGACCGGAATGCCGAAATTCGTCGCGAGAAAAAGCGTCGCGGCGCCGCCGGTTTCGGCGCAAAACCCCCCGACAGGCCTGAGCTTCGTGATGCGCTGACCCATCGTTTTCACGATACGCCAGCCGCCGAACAGCGTGCCGAGCGCAATGGTGATGTAGCACGCCATCACGACCCATCCCGGCACCGCATCCTGGGTCGTCGAATAGCCCCCCGCGATCAGCAGCAGCCAGATGATGCCGGCTGTTTTCTGCGCATCGTTGCCGCCATGGCCAAGGCTGTAGAGCCCCGCAGACACGAGCTGCAGCCGCCTGAACCAGCCGTCCACCCGCTGGGGCGTTGCTCGCACGAACAGCCAGGACACGGCGATCATCAACATCGCCGATAGCAGCATGCCCATCAATGGCGCCACGAAAATGAACGCGATGATCTTGGCAAGCCCGGCGAGGACGAGCGGCTGCGTGCCTGCCTTCGCCACGCCTGCGCCGACGAGGCCACCGATCAGTGCGTGCGAGGAGCTCGACGGAATGCCGTAGTACCACGTGATCAGATTCCAGGCGATCGCACCGATAAGCGCACCGAAGATCACGTAGTGGTCCACGACGCCCGGGTCGATGATGCCTTTGCCGATGGTGGCAGCGACTTTGGTTTCAAAAATGAAATACGCGATGAAATTGAAGGCCGCCGCCCACCCGACGGCGTAGAGCGGTCTCAGCACACCTGTGGACACAACGGTCGCAATGGAATTTGCCGCGTCGTGGAACCCGTTCATGAAGTCGAACGCGAGCGCGACGAGGATCAGCACTACCAGGACCTCGAAGGTCATACGTGCTTTCTTCGGAGTAAGCGGGTCAGGAGTTTTCCAGGACGATACCCTGGATCACGTTCGCCACGTCCTCGCAGCGATCGGTAACCGTTTCGAGCATTTCGTACACGGAGCGCATTTTCATCACCTGTTTCGCGTCGGGCTCGTCGCGGAAAAGCTTCGCCAGGGCGGCGCGCATCACGTGGTCGGCTTCGGACTCGAAGCGGTCGATGTCCTGGCACACGATCATGATCGCTTTGGCGTTCTCCATGTTCGAAAGCATGCCGACGGCCGCTTTGACCTTTTCCACGCACGCGACACAGAGCTCCGCCAGGCGCACCGCTTCAGGTGTGATCGAGCGCACGTCGTAAGCGTAGATCGACTGCGATGTATCCTCCATGACATCCAGTATGTCATCCATCTTGCTGATGAGCTGGTGGATGTCGTCGCGATCGAGCGGTGTAATGAACGTCTTGTGGAGCAATTCGATCGCGGCGAGCGCGATCTTGTCTCCGCGCTTCTCGACGGATTCGATGTTGTAAGCGCGGCGCTCGACGTCGTCGCCGCTCGTTATGAGAGCGGCGAGCTCGCGTGCAGCCTGCAGAAGCTCGTTCGCATGATCGTTGAACAGATCGAAGAACCGGCCTTCGCGCGGCATGAGTCGGCCGAACATGACTGACCTCCCGGAATTCACGCGGCGGCCGCCGCGCCATCGAGTAAAGGCGCCATTCTATCGGTTTCCGGGAGCGTCACGAGGCGTCCGGGCTCACGTATACTCCCGGTCTTTTCTTGAGCAGGCACCGCGCCTGCGGCATAAGAGCGCCTGACACCACGAGGCGCTCTATCGCGTTACGCGCATATCTTGCAGACTCGCTCGAAAAGCCCCTTCGAAACGGCGCTCGCCTGGTATTTCGTCGCGGTATGGGGATCCGGTTTCATCGCGACGAAAATCGGGCTTCAGCACGCGCCGCCATTCACGTTTCTCACGCTCCGCTTCGCCTTCGGCATTCTGTGCCTCGTTGTCATCGTGATCGCAACGCAGCCGCAGTGGCCAGGCTCTTCGCGTGAGCTCGGTCACGTCGTCGTCGCGGGCCTGCTCATGCATGCGGTACATCTCGGCGGCAGCCACTACACACAATATCTCGGCATGTCCGCAGGCGTGACGGCGGTGATTCTTTCGGTGCAGCCGCTGCTGACGGCGCTCATCGCAGCGCGCTGGCTGGGCGAACGGCTGACCTTCCGCCAGTGGACGGGCATTGCGCTCGGCCTGCTGGGCGTCGCACTCGTCGTATGGCACAAGATCGACGTGAGAGAAGCCACCGCCGGAAGCCTCGTGGCAATCACGATCGCACTTGCCGGCGTGACCGCGGGAACGCTCTATCAGCGCGCCTACTGTCCGCTTGTCGATCTGCGCACCGCTGCGCTCGTGCAGTTCGTCGTCACGCTCGCCGTGTTCGCGCCGCTCGCGTGGGTGGTGGAAGGCGCACCTGTACGCTGGTCATGGCCCCTCGTCGGCGCGATCGTCTTCCTCGTCATCGGCGCATCGATACTGGGCGTGAACGCGCTGCACATGCTGATGCGGCGCGGCCAGGCGGCACGCGTCGCCAGTCTCATCTATCTGACGCCGCTCTTCCCGGTTGCGATCGAGCTCGCGATGTTCGGCATCGTTCCGCGAGGCTTGAGCGCGGTCGGAATCGGCGTGACGTTGCTCGGAGTCGGCCTCGTCGGCTGGCGCCCGCGCCGGTGACGCTCTACCTCGTCGCACTGCTCACGGTGCTGCTGCACCTTGCCTTCGCGGGCGCGCGCGTGACGCTGTCGCTTTTCGCGCTCGAGCTAGGTGCAAGCGCTGCCACGGTGGGCGTGCTCGTCGCGCTGCTCGCGCTCGTGCCGATGTTCTTCGCGGTGAAATGGGGACGTTACGTCGATCGGGTGGGCGTTCGCGGGCCGATGTACATCGGTGTCGTCGCGCTGCTCGCCGCACTCGTGATCGCCTGGCTCTTTCCGCAGCTCGAAGCGCTTTTCGTCGTGAGCGCCCTGGCGGGTTGCGGCTTCAGTATTTTTCATATCGCCGTTCACCAGGCGGCGGGTCTGATCGGCGAGGCGCAGGACCGCGCGCGAAACTTCAGCGTACTTGCGCTCGCGTTCTCGACTTCCGGCGTCCTCGGACCGATGCTGGCCGGCTTCTCGATCGACAGCATCGGGCATCGTCATACTTTTCTCGCACTCGGTGTCGCGCTCATCGCAAACGTCGCAGTCATGGCGACGCGGCCGATCGACATTGCGCGGCATGCGACACCGCTGAAGCCCGGCGAGCGGCGGCACGTGTGGGATCTCGTTCGCAACCGCGATCTGCGTCGTGTGTTCGTGATGAGCGGCATGCTTTCGATGGCGTGGGATCTCTTCACGTTCGTTATGCCGATCCACGGATCGCGTCTCGGTCTTTCGGCGACGACCATCGGTCTGATACTCGCGTCGTTCGGCGCCGCAGTGTTCGTCGTTCGTCTCGCGCTGCCGCTGCTCGTGCATGTCCTCGACGAATGGAAAATGCTCATCGGAGCGATGTTCGCGACAGCAGCCGTGATGGCGATGATCCCGCTCGTCACTGATGTCGTGCTGCTTGTCGTTCTTTCGTTTCTTCTCGGCGTGGGGCTCGGCGGAGCGCAACCGATGATCATGGCGCTTCTGTACGACAAAGCGCCGCCGGGACGCGGCGCTGAAGCGGTCGGCGTGCGCACGTTGCTCCTCAACTTCAGTCAGTCGGGCATTCCGCTGATGTTCGGCGCGCTCGGCGCCGCACTCGGCATGACGCCGGTGTTCGTATTCATGGCGTTTGCGCTGGGAGCAGGCGGCTGGTACGCGCGCCGCGGCAGCTGAAAGCAAAACGGCCGGCACCGCTCGCGCGGCGCCGGCCGTTCATGAATCCGGGGTGGGACTACTTCAGATGTTTGTTGACGAGCTTCGTCATTTCGAACATCGAGACCTGCTTCTTGCCGCCGAATACATCGCGCAGCTTCTCATCGGAGTTGATCATGCGCCTGTTCTTGTTGTCCTGGAGGCTGTTCCTCTTGATGTAGGCCCAGATTTTCTTCGTGACTTCCGTACGCGGCATCGCGCCGCTGCCGATGACGGCGGAAAGCTGAGGGCTCGGCTGCATTGCCTTCATGAACGCAGCATTGGGTTTGCGCTTCGCCGCGCTCTTCTTTTTCGCCGGTGCTTTCTTGCTCGCTTTTTTCTTTGCAGCCATTAGGTTCTCTCCCGTAATCTGATAGTCGGTTGGACTGGCGTCTCCTTGCCGCTCGCGGGCAGCACGGTGACGAGAGGATGCCGACGGAACACGCCCTTGTCAATGACTGCGAGGGGCGTGCCCGGCTCGAATTTTCCGAGGCAAATTCAGCCATTCCACGAGGCGCAACGCGCGTGCGGCAGCACCGTGCGGATACGTCCTCATGGTCCGCTAGCGTTTCGATCCCTCAGTCGCTTTCAGGCGGTCGAGGAAGCGCTTACGGAACTT
>DASRIK010000579.1:0-12908 GCA_035650035.1 Burkholderiales bacterium
TTGCGGTGGACTGGGTGGCGCGGCTTTCGCCGGAGGAGCTTCGACGCGTTGCGGTGGACTGGGTGGCGCAGCTTTCGCTGGAGGAGCCTCGACGCGTTGCGGTGGACTGGGTGGTGCGGCTTTCGCCGGAGGAGCTTCGACGCGTTGCGGCGGACTGGGTGGCGCGGCTTTCGCCGGAGGAGCTTCGACGCGCTGCGGCGGACTGGGTGGCGCGGTCTTTCTCGAATCGACTTCCGCGCGTGGCGCTGCAGGAGCCGACGCTGCGCGACTCGCAGCCGGCTCTGCGGGCGCAGAGGACGGCACGCTCTGCGCAGCAACCGTCGTCTTGTCTGCGCGAGGCGCCGGCGCGACCGGCGCGTCCTTCGCTGTTTCGACCTTTTGCGGGGGTGCTGACTTGTCGTCCGGCTGGCGGTCGATCAGGTTCGGCTGCCCAAAAAGGAACCATCCCGCGGGAATGAGAAGCACCGGTGCCCAGCCGAGTCGCGCGAACCAGCTTTTGCGCGTCGCGGAAGGCCCTTGGCGCACCGGCGGTTTTCGCGTCGGGGCGGGCATGGAGTCCGGCGCAGCAACTGCCGCAGCGGCTCCTGGTGCACGGTGCTTTTCCTCCGGTTGCGACGCCCGCGCAACGACAGGCGATTCGAGGTTGCGCACCGGCTCTGCACGTTCCGGCGTGTTGCTTGCCGCGGCCGGAGCCACCGGAGCGACGTGGAGCGGGAGCGGAGGCGCGCCTTCGGCCCTCGAGGCTCTCTCCTCCCGAACGTCTGAACGCACCGCATCGGCCGCGCGATCCGGTCGCGGGGCGGCCTGCGGTTCGGCAAACCGAGCCTCGTCTGCGTGGCTCGTGCGCAGTACCCGTATCCGCGAATTTCCGAGCCGCGGAATATGCCGCCGCAACCTTGCAAGCAGCGGTTCCGCTCGTTCATCGAGCGCGAGCAGGAAGTTCACGCGGAGCGTCGGATCGTTTGCGATCTGCACGAGCGTCTCTTCGAATTCCGCGAAACCCGCGCGATCCGCGGGCCCGGCGAGGTACTTTTCGAACCGATCCACGAGGATGATGAACGTAACGTCGAGCGTCTCCTGCCACTCTCTCAGATCGGAGATCAGCGAGCCTGCATCGGGGGTACCCGCTGCGCCCGCCGCCTGGCGCACGCGAGCGTACAGCGCCGGCACCGGCGGCTTGTCCCATTCATCGAAAAACACCGGGATTTCGGCTTCGGCGCCGCGCCGGCGATGACTGAGCTGCGGCATCACGGCCAACTCCAACAGACCGGTCTTGTCGACGCCCGACTCCGCAACGAGCAGCGTCACGCGCGAGAGCCGCACCATGTCGACGAGCAGCCGCACCTCCTGTTGCGGGAAATGCGCGCGCGGAGGAGCGGGGGAAGGCGGATTCATAACGATGGACGGCGACGCGGGATAGGAAAGTGGCCCGTATATATTACGCGCCACGGCGGTGCGCGACGCGGCAAACGTCCCTACATGTACTTGCCGCCTGCGCAGACGATGCGGTCGCCGGTGACATAGGATGACTGATCGGACGCGAGGAACACCGCGACGTTCGCCACTTCGGCCGGCTTGCCCATTCGTCTGAGCGGAACCCCCGCGAGCTCCTCTTCACTGTGACTGCCGCCGCCTTTTTCCGGATACCACTCGGGATTGGCACGCACGTTCTCTATGCCGGAGAGCGCGATCAGATTGGCCCTGACGCCATAGGGCCCGAGCTCCAGCGCGAGCGCTTTGATCAGGCCATACAGCCCCGTTTTCGAGGCGACGACGTGCGCACGCATGGGTTGAGACGTGAGCGATGCCATGCCGCCCAGCGCGACGATGCTTCCCGATTTGCGCTCCATCATCGACGGCGCGACCGCTTTCGCCAGATAGAACGTCGAGTGCAGATTCACGGCGAACGTCTTGTGCCACTCCTCCACGCTGATTTGCCAGAAATGCTGATGGGCGCGCCTGCCTGCAACGCTCATGAGGACGTCGATCTTTCCGAAGCGTTCGAGTCCCTGCTTTACGAGCGCATCGACCTGGTCGTAGTCTCCGAGATCGCCGAGAAGCGGAAGCACGTTCGCGCCGAGCTCGCGACATTCCTTCGCGACCTGATCCAGTTCCGCTCTTCTTTCCCGCGCGACAAGGATGACATCCGCACCTTCGCGCGCGAACGCGAGCGCGATCGCCTTTCCGTTGTTGCGCCCCGCGCCGGCAACGAACGCGGTCTTACCTCCGAGCTGGCCCATCGACCCCCCTTATTGAACTCCGGCGCCCGCAGCTTTCAGCACGCTCCCGAGGCGCGCGATCTCGGCTTTCATCGTGGCGGTGAGCTCCTCGGGCGTACCCGGCGCCACTTCGATTCCAGCCTTGAGAAAAATATCGCGTGCTTCCGGAGACTGAAGGTACCGGGACACTTCCTGATTGAGCCGCCCGACGATCGCCTGCGGCGTCCCGGCCGGCGCGAAAAGCGCATGAAGCGCTTCGGAGAGGAAACCGGGCAAGCCCGAGGCTTCCAGCGTCGGCACACCCGGCGCGAGCGGCGAAGGCTGCGCGCTGCCGACCGCCAGCGCACGGAGTCGCCCCGAGGTCACGTGCGGCGCGGCGCCACCGGCCGAGCCGAACATCGCATGCACTTCGCCGACCATGACTGCAGTGAGCGCCGGGCCCGTGCCTTTATACGGAATGCGCACCACGTTCACGCCGGCCATATGGTTGAACAGAATCGCGGCGATGTAATTCGAGGTACCCGGCCCGCCCACGGAGAAGTTGAGCTGACCCGGTTTCGCCTTGGCCAATGCAATGAGCTGGCGCACGTTCTTCACCGGCATGGACGGATGCACAACGAGAACGCTGGGCGCACGATCGATGAGCGTGATGGGCGCGAAATCCCGGATGGGATCGTAATTCGTTTTCTCGACGAGCGGTCCGATCCAATGCGCGCTACCGGTCACGAGCAGCGTATGTCCGTCGGGCGGCGCTTTGGCGACGATATCCGCGATCAGCACCGTCGCACGATTGTCGACGACGAGTTGCTGGCCAAGGGGTGCCGCAAGCGCGCGTGCAATGAGGCGCGCCGGAAAATCGTTGCCGCCGCCGGCAGGCGAAGTAACGATGCGGATCGTTTTGCTGGGATAGGTCTGCGCCGCCGCTGGCGCTACGCACAAACCCGCCATGACGAGCATCGCGAGAGATCCCGCGAACGCGGTGCGTTGCGCAGCCGTCATTGCGCGCCGCTGGAAGCGCCCACGAAATCCCGGACGGTCCGGCTCTCTTGTCCGATGAGATCGCCACGGCGGCCCTCTGCGCCGCCTCGCGGCGACACCGAGCCGAGCTCGTCGCGCACCGCCTCTTCGACGACCGTTCCTTCGAAGAAAGCGGGGTTGTTCCGCGTATGCAGCCGCGCGGCGTTCGCGAACGTGAACTCGCGAAAGTCCTGCTCCGTCATGAAGCCCTTCTCCACCATCTCGAAGGCCTCGGGAATGACGTCCCTGAAGTCGGGCACATCGAAGTGCGTGAAATCGGAGCTGAAGACGGGACGCAGCCGAACGCCCATGCGAGCATCGAAGGCCCACATCGTCGCGCGATCGTCCGCTTCGCAGCCGAAATAGAAGTTACTGGTGAAGACTTTCCGGATATCGTCTTTCGAATTGATGCCGGCGGCTTCGAAATCGTCGACGACATGCTCGGGCTTTGCGAGCTCTTCGATGCTGCACTCGGGCCGGAACGCATCGAGGCTTCCCATGATCGCGTCGGCGTGCGCTTTCAATTTCGGGTCGCCATAGCGGCCGATCAATCGCTTGAGCTCCGAGACATCCGTTTCATTCGGGTATTGGAGCCCGGCGCGGCGGCGCTTCTCCCAGTGCTCGATCACGTCGAAGTACATCTGACACGCCCAGCTCACGCCGCCTTCCATGAATCCGAAATTGAGCGTCGGATAACGACGCGCCACGCCGCCCAGGAAAACGCCGCGCGCGAAAGCGTGGTTCGATTGGGCGAAGTGGCCGACGTGATTGAATGTGAAGTTGCTGATGGAGCCGCGATCGGACCACCGCGTGCTGCCGGAGTGCTGCGTTACGGCCACACCGAGCTCCACACAGCGCTTCCAGAACGGATCGTAATCGTAAGGGCTGTCGAGCGCGATGTTGTCGCAGTAGAAGGGCGCCTTCGACGGATCGATGCCCTCGACGCCCGGCAGCGTGCGTTCCTGATTGCCCCGCAGCATGATCGCCTTGAAGCCCAACTCCCGGACCGCGTATTCCAGCTCCTCGACGGCTGATTCGGGCGTGCGCGCCGGCATGATCGCCACCGGTGCGAAGCGCGACGCAAACGGCCTGAACATATCCGCCGTCATTCTGTTGTAGGCGCGCGCGGCGGCGCGGCTCAGATCGTCTTCGGCGATCGCATTGAGCGTCAGTCCGAAGCTCGGATACATGACCGCGAAGTCGATACCCAATTCCGGCAGGCGGTCGTTGAGCAGCGCCGGCAGCAGGGCGGTCGCCTTGTCGTACGTATTGCTCGTAACGCCCCACCAGATGAATCGCCGCAAGCGATTGCGCTGGCGCTCCTCGGGAGTGGCGCGATACCAGACGTCGTTACGCCGCCACGACGCTCGTATCCGGTCGACCGCTGCGGGCCCTCCCACTTCGCCCAAATATTCGAGGAAAACAGGGATCGGCTCCATCCAATGGCCATCCCCGTCGATCACCGGATGCTTCAGTCCGGCACGAATGTCTGCCGCTCGATGCTCCATGGTCGCCCCTCCCGGTTTTCAAGCGCGGTTTTCAGGAGATCATGCGCTAGCCGCCGAATAACGGCAACTTGGCCAAGGCGGCCGCGGCCGCGTTATGATGATTCGTCGAGCTCGCCAGGGAGGAGAAGATGATCAGGCTCACGCTCGCGGCCGTCGTATTCGCCGCATCCGGCATCGTCGTGTCCGGCCCGTTGTTCGCGCAGGCTGCCTTTCCACCACCGCCGCCGAAAGTGAGTCCCGCCGCGGGCGTGATCGATATGCACGTGCATTCGCACCCGGACGTGTTCGGGCGCAACATGGACGACATCGACGTCGCACAGCTCGCCAAGGGGCGAGGCATGCGCGGCATTCTGCTGAAAAATCACGTGAGCGAGACCGCGAGCCGTGCGGCGCTGGTCATGAGAGTGGTGCCCGGGATCGAGGTCTTCGGGGGCATCGTGCTGAACAAGGCCGTCGGAGGTGTGAATCCCGATGCGGTCGAATGGATGCACCGCGTCTACGGCGGCCGCGGCAAAGTCGTATGGCTGCCGACTTTCGAGTCGGACAAGCACGTGAAAACCTTCTCGAAACCGGACGCCGTGGGGCTCGTAGTGGCGCCCAACGGCAAACTCACGCCGGAGATGGAAGCGGTGCTGAAAATCATCACGCGCGAGAACCTGCTGCTCGCCACCGGTCATGTACATCCGGAGGAAATCATTGCGGTAACGCGGCGCGCACGCGAGCTCGGCGTCAGGAACATTCTGGTGACACACGGCCTCACGAACGTTCCCGGTCTGACGATGGGGCAGGCGAAGCAGGTCGCCGACATGGGTGCAGTGATCGAAGTGTGCTTTCTTCAGTTCCTCGCAGGTCCGAACGCACCCTTGCCGTTCCTGACACACTGGACGCAAATCGGCGCGAAGCACGTCGCTCACGCCGTGAAAGAGATCGGCGCGAAAAGTCTCGTGATCTCGTCGGACCTGGGTCAGACCGGCAACATGGTCCATCCGGATGGGCTGGAGGCGGCGATCGCCGCGATGAAGCGCGAAGGGATTTCCGATGGCGACATCGACATCATGATGCGCCGGAACCCGGCACGCCTGCTGGGATTGAACTAAGCCGAACGCCTCAGTCGCTGAGTCCCGGGGTCGGAGCGGGCCATGCGTGCTCGGACTGTGATCGGCTCTGCTGTGCCGTTTGCGTCTGCGGACGCGGCGGCGCCGCAGTGGCGGTGCCATAGCCAAAGACTGCGGCAGGCGCGCCCTGCGGCTGCTCGATGTGTGCGTACGCCTGTCCGAGCGGCACCCCTTCTTCCATCACGCCGGCGAGCTCGCAACGCTCGCTGCCCTTGCGGATCGTCAGTGTGCCGTTGATGGTGCCGTCCATGCCGCAGTACCGCTCGCGATCGACATCGCGGAAGACGAAACGGTACTCGCCCTTGTGGTGCTCGATCGTGAAAGAGCCCCGCTCGAGACCTACGCTGGTCACGTTGCCTTTATCCGTCCACTTGCTGTAACCGTCACGGTTTCGCTGAAGGTAGACCGAGCAGGTCCGCGGTTTCCATTTACTGTAGTACGCGAAGCTGTCCACCTTGCCTCCGATCAGCACCACGCCGATGCGCGCGTGCCGGTCTTCGGTTCCGTCGCGACAGGCGAGCGTTTCCGTCGGACCGCGTAACGCGGGCACCGGCTTGGCCGCAGGCTCCGCGCGCGATTTCAGCGCTGCTTTCTTGAGCGTCCTTGGCTCCGCTTTGACGGTGGCGCTGCGCGCCTGCCGGCCGGGTGGCTTGACGGTTTTCGCAGCCGCCTTCGGCGTGGCCTTTCGTGGTGGAGTTTCGGCGGCAAGCGCGGAGCTCGCAAAGAGAAGAGCTACCGCGCAGGTAACGAGGCGTGCCGATCGAACAGGCATGTCGTCGATCCATTGTGTTGAGCCGCATGCATGATAGTACGCTGCGGCTCAAAAGTACAGAGTCTCGTGCACGTTCACGCTTCCACTCCGGCAGCAGGGAGAACGGGGCACGAAAGTGTCACAAAGTGGCGACAAACTCTTCGATCAGTGCGTTCACCTTGTCGGGGATCTCGGTCGGCGGAAAGTGACCTGCGTCCGGGAGCTTGATGTACCGCGAGCCGGGCACCGCCCCATGGATCTCTTTCTCGTACTCGGGCGGATTGCCGTGATCGCGCAAGCCTCTCAGCAGAAGAAGCTTCGGTTCGAGGCTCGCGATGCGATCGCGTACATCGAACGTATCGATCGCCATCAGATCGTTGTATTGAGAGATCGGCCCGACCTGGCGGTGGCGCTCCATCAGCCGCTCGCGCAGCTCCGGGTCGACGAGGTGCATCGCGGTGCGTTGAAACGCGATCCACTCTTCATACACTTTGGGGTCTTCCGGTGCGCGAAGGCGCATCTCGTACGTCCCGGGTGCCCGTACTTTCGGACGTGCGGCAACGGTCATGATGACGAGTCCTCGCACTTCGTCGGGATAATCGAGGCCGTACTGCAGCGCGATCGAGGCGCCGAGCGTATAGCCGACCAGCACGAGATCGTTGTTAAGTCCCTGGGCCCAGAGCCAGCCGCGAACCCATTCGGTGTATCTGGCGACATCAGGACATGGCGCGCCTTCCAGATGACCCGGCAGATCTGGCGCGACGCTCCCCGGGAAATGGCGCCGCTGATAGTAGTAGGCGTCGGCGCAGCCTCCCGCGCCGGGTCCGTGGATAAAGACGAGTTGCGGCATGACGTTCCTCCTTCAGCCTTTTTCGATAGCGTTCTTTGCCGCGAGGCTGCGTTCGAGCAGGCGCGGCGCGTCCATTTGCTCGGTCCACTTCGCAAATGCCGGTGTCGGACCCTGCCAGCGGAGCTCATCCACGCTACGGAACAATGGCGCATCCGTTCGCAAGGTCGCGAGATTCTTGAACAAGAGCGCAGCCTCGCGGCGTTCCCCCAGCACGCCCGGCGGAAAATCTTCGATCGCGCCGTGCCGGTTCAGAAGCTGTGCGGCCGTGACCGCGCCGATGCCTGCGATTCCCGGATACCCGTCGGCAGCGTCCCCGACCAGCGCGAGAAAGTCGGGTATCAGCTCCGGCGCGACGCCGAACTTCCCGCGAACGCCGTCGGCGTCGAGCATTTTGTTGTTTCTGCGATCCATCTGCACGATCCGGTCCTCTCTCACGCACTGGCCGAGGTCCTTATCCGGCGTCCAGATGCAGATCTTTTCCACAGCCGCATCTTCGGAAGCAATCCGCGCCGCCGAAGCGAGCGCATCATCGGCCTCCAGCTCGACCATCGCCCAGACAGTGACGCCCATCGCCTCGAGCACGTCTTCCAGTGGATGGAATTGTGCGAGCAATGCGCGCTCGATGCCGGCACCCGTTTTGTAGCCGGGCCACAGGCCGTTGCGAAAAGATTCGATCACGTGGTCGGTGCCAACACCGAGGTGGGTCGCCCCGCTCTCGATCATCTGCAGGATCGTTTGCAGCACGCCGATGACGGCGCCGAAAGGCCGGTCCTTTCCCTTGTTGAAGCGCCGCTGACCATAGAAGTGCCGGAAAAGCTCGTACGTACCGTCTACCAGATGAACGACCATGCGCCATTATGCCGTGGCAGCTCGCGAGCTCGCGCTATTCGGGCTTGATGCCGGCTTCCTTTACTACTGCGATCCAACGCTCGTAATCGTTGCGCACTCGCCGATTGAACTGCTCCGTGGAGCCGCCGGTCGGTGTCATACCTTGCGACTCGAGATTCTTTTTCATCTCGGGCTGCTGGAGGATCGCGTTCATCGCCGCGTTCAGACGTTCGATCACTGCGGAGGACGTAGCTCTGGGCGCAACGGCGCCATACCAGGACTCGACTTCGTAGCCCGGCAATGTCTCGCCGACGGTGGGAACATCCGGCAACGTCGGCCAGCGTTTCGCAGTGGTGACGGCAATCGCGCGCAGCTTGCCGGGCTGCAGGTACGGCTGAAGCGGCAGCAATCCGCCAACGATGAACTGCGTGCGCCCGGTGATCACGTCCGACATGGTTGCGCCGGTGCTCTTGTACGGAACCATCACCGTTTTGATTCTCGCCATCGCGACGAAAAGCTCCGTTGCAAGATGCGTGATGCTGCCCACGCCTGGCGTTGCGACCGCGAGCTCTCCGGGCTTTGAACGCGCAAGCGCAATCAGCTCTTTTGTCGTTCTGCATGGCAGCGCTGGATGCACCGAAAGTACCAACGGGTTGAACCCGATTTCGGCGATCGGCGCAAGACTGGATATCGGATCGAATGCCGGCTTGTGTATCGCGGCCGCGGTGACCCAGCTGCTCGTCGAGATCATGATCGTGTAGCCGTCGGGTGGCGCTTTTGCAGCAACTTCGGCCCCGACGAGCCCACCCGCGCCCGGTCGGTTATCGGCGACGAACGATTGGCCGAAATGCTCTGCGAGCTTCTGCGACATCAGACGCGCGGTGATATCGCTGCCGCCGCCGGGCGCGAACGGCACGATGACACGCACCGGTTTCGCGGGATAGGCCTGTGCGCTCGCGCCCGCGGGCGCAAGTGCCACGAGCGCGGCAATGAAGCAGCGAAAGCAAAACACGTCAAAACTGCGGCATGGCGCCGTGCGCCGCTTCCCAAGCCTGCGCCGTCGTGTGCTTGATGAGCGGCCACACCTCCACTTCCATGTACGGGTGGAGCGGCAGCGACGTGAGCGTCGCATGCAACGCCTCCGGACTCTCGACTTCCCAGATGCTGAAGTTCGCACGCTGGCCGACGATGCGGAAGATGCGCTTCAGCCTGCCTTCCTTCACGAACTGCATGCTGCGCGCGGTCTCGTTCCTGTTGATCTCCTCCAGCTTCTCTTTCGGCCAGTCGCCCGGCAGTCGCACGACGATTTTCACCATGAAGAGCATGTTGTTCTCCTGACGGAAAGGGCCTGACCTCTAGCGGCCGACGAATCGCGGCTTGCGTTTCTCGACAAACGCGCGGAAGCCTTCTTTCGTATCTTCCGTATCCTGTATGTCCGTGAGCACGGTCCACGTGTAGGGAATCCCTTCGCCCGGGCCGCGATCGATTGCGCCGTAAATCGCCTTCTTCGAGCCCTGCACTGCGAGCGGCGCCGCATCTTCGGCGATGTGACGGGCGATCTCCCATGCCTTGTCCATCAGCTTTTCACGCGGCAAGACCTCGGACACGAGACCCCACTGGTACGCCTGCTGGGCCGTGACACGAAAATGCCGTCCCTCGATCACCATGCGCATCACGATACCCACGGGCATCTTGAATGCGAAACCTGCCGATTCAACGCCGTTGATGAGCCCGATATTGACGTGCGTATCGAAGAAATGCGCGTTGTCGGCTGCGATCACGATGTCGCTGTCGGCAACGAGGTGCCAGCCGCCTCCCACGCAATGGCCGTTCACGGCGCAGATGAACGGCTTGCGGATCGACTGCATCATGTCGGTCCATGGTTTGAATATCGTGTAGCCTTCGGTGCGTCCTTTCTCTTCGCTCTTTTTCGCGGCCTCAGTGACATACATGCCGCTGCAGAAGTTTTTGTCGCCAGCGCCGCTGATGATCATGACCCACTGCTCGGGATCGTCGCGATACTGCTGAAACACCCGTAAGAGCTCCTCGCCCGTCTCGACGCTGATCGCGTTCGCCCGCTCCGGCCGGTTTAGCGTCACGCATACGATGCGGCCTTTCGTCTCGACGGTAATGTCCTTGTACGCCATCTTTCTCCTCCTCTCAGCGGCGGAGCACTGCGCGGCCGATGATGAGCCGCTGGATCTCCGATGTGCCTTCATAGATACGCGTCACGCGTGCGTCGCGATAAAAGCGATTGACGGGATTGTCGGCGACATAACCCGTCCCGCCCTGGATCTGAATGGCCGTGTCGGCGGCAAACGCGAGCGCTTCAGAAGCGAAGAGTTTCGCCATTGAAATCGCCTCGGGCGTGACACGACCCTGATCCGCCAGCGTCGCCGCGTGATACGTAAGCCAGCGCGCGGCTTCGGTGCGTGTCGCCATGTCCGCCAGCATGAACTGAATCGCCTGGAACTCACCGATCGCCTGCCCGAACTGCTTGCGTGTGCTCGCGTAATCGACCGAGATTTCGATGAGGCGCTCACAAGCGCCGACACACCGCGCGGCGACGAGCGGCCGCGCCGACAGGAGCGTCTTCATCGCTGCGTGCCAGCCTTCGCCTTCGGGGCCGAGGCGGTTTTCTTCAGGCACCTCGCAGTCCTCGAACACGAGCTCGGAAACGGGATGCCCGCGGCTGCCCATCATGTCGTACTCCGCGCCGATGCGAAATCCACGGAATCCTGGTTCGACGAGAAACACGCTCAATCGCTTCGAGCCGCTCCCCTCCGTACGTGCGATCACGCTGATCAAACCTGCGCGAGAGCCGCCGCTGATGAAGTGCTTTACACCGTTCAGGTAATAGCGGTCGCTTACTTTACGTGCGCTCGTTTTCACGCCGCCCGCATCAGAACCCGCTTCCGGCTCGGTAAGCGCGAATGCGGCGCGGAGCTCGCCGGTTGCCATGCGCGGAAGATATCGGCGCTTCTGTTCTTCGGTGCCGATCGAGACCAGCGCATCCGACCCGATGCCGGTATGCGACGCCAGTGCACCCGCGAAACCGAAACCGCTCCGTCCGAGCATCTGGTGAACGAGCACGCGGCCCATGCGCGTGAGATTCGTGCCGCCGTATTCCTCGGGGATGCTGATGCCGAAGAGGCCGAGGCGCGCGGCCTCCGCGAAGAGCTCCTCCGGGATCTCGTTCTTCTTCTCGATCTCCGGCATGCGGGGCTCGACGCGCCCGTCGATGAACGCTTTCACCGATTCGGCGAGGGCGCGTTCTTCGGAAGTCAGCGTGAAGTCCATCAGGCTTCCTGCGATCTCGCGGTGAGTCGGTCGAGCTCGGCCAGGATTTCATTGCGATGCTCGTCGAGAGCGGGAACGTGCAGGGGTCGCGAAGCGAGCTCCTCGTTCATCTTGACCGGCACGCCCCAGGTCGAGACTTCGCGGCCGTTCGAAAGGCGCATCGGCTGGACCATTTTTCTCGCGAGCACCTGCTCGTCCGATGCGACTTCGGCGAGCGTGCGCACCTTGCTCACAGGCACACCCGCCTCGATGAAAAGCGTTTCCCATTCCCGCGCGGATTTCGACGAGAGATATCTTTGAATGATCGGCCGCAGTGCATCGCGGTGTTTCACTCGCAGCGGATTGTTCGCGAAGCGCGCATCGCCCGCGAGGTCCGCCGCGCCGAGCAGCGCGCAAAAGCGTTGCCATTGATGCTCGTTGCTGACCTGGACGAGACATTCACCGTCGTTGGTCTCGAAAGCGCCCATGGGATACATGCCCATCGTCTCTGACCCCATGCGGCCTGGAAGCGGAAGATCGGCGAGCGCGCCCTGCAGGTACGCGTGCATGAAGCCGAGCGCGGATTCCATGAGCGACACTTCGAGGAGCACGCCGCGCCCGGTCCTCGCGACCGTGTGTAGCCCAGTCATGATCGTGCCCCACGCGAGATAGGCGGTGGCGATGTCGATCGGCGATCCCCCGCACCGCACAGGCGGCCTGTCGCGCTCCCCCGTGATGCCCATGATGCCGGTGTAAGCCTGGATCATCGAATCGTAAGCAGGTCCTGCGGCGCGCGGTCCCGTGCGTCCGTAGCCAGTCACCGAAATCCATACGAGCTTCGGATACGCGTCTTTCAGGTTCGCCCAGCCGAGGCCGAGCTTCTCGAGTGTCCCCGGCCGGTAGTTCTCCACCATGACGTCGGCCGTCGCGAGCAGCCGCCGCAAGTTCCTCTGTCCCTCCTCCGTCTTCATGTCCAGCGCGATGCTTCGTTTTCCGCGATTGCAGCTCACGAAGTAAACGCTTTCACCGTCGATGAACGGCGGCCAGCGGCGCATCTCGTCACCTCCGGGCGGCTCGATCTTGATCACGTCGGCGCCCATTTCGGCCGCGAGCATGGTCGCGACCGGTCCCGCGATGTTGCGGGTGCAGTCCACTATGCGTACGCCTTGCAAGATCATGGAGAAGCTGCCGGCAAATGGCATAAGATCATCTCTCCAAAAACACTCGACGCCGTTGATGCGAATCAACGAGCTCACTTTTACCACACTCGAAAGTGCGTACTGAGAGGATTACCGTGTACAAGAGCATCGCCGTTCTGGGCGCCGGCGCGATCGGCAGCAG
>DASRIK010000580.1:0-12353 GCA_035650035.1 Burkholderiales bacterium
CTCCTGGATGACGGCAAGCGTCTGCGCGGCGAACGCTTCGTTCAGCTCGATCCAGTCGATCTCGTCCTGCCGCAGTCCCGCCAGCGCGAGCGCTTTGGGAATCGCCTTGACCGGACCGATCCCCATGATGTCCGCGGGAACGCCTGCGACGGCATACGACACGAACCGGCCGAGCGGCGTCGCGTTGTAGCGCTTCACGGCGGCTTCGCTCATCAGCACGACGGCGCCGGCGCCGTCGGACATCTGCGAGCTGTTGCCCGCGGTGACCGTGCCTTTCAAGGCGAAAGCCGGCTTCAACTTCGCGAGGGCTTCGGGCGAGGTGTCGCGACGAGGCCCTTCGTCGTTCACGACTTCCCTCTTTGTCGTCTTCACTTCGCCCGCCTGGAGGTCCGGCAGTCGTTCGACGACCGGATATGGCGTCACCTCGTCGCGAAATTCACCGTTCTCGATTGCATGCACGGCGCGACGGTGGCTGTCGGCGGCGTAAAGGTCCTGCGCTTCGCGGCTGATCTTCCATTGCGCCGCGACTTTCTCGGCTGTGATACCCATGCCGTACGCGATGGCGACGTTCTCGTCCTTCTCGAAGATCGCAGGGTTGAAGCTCGGCTTGTTGCCGCCCATTGGGACCATGCTCATGCTTTCGGTACCGCCCGCGATCATCACGTCGGCTTCGCCGAGCCGGATCCGGTCGGCGGCGAGCGCGACCGCCTGCACGCCCGAGGAGCAGAAGCGATTGATCGTCATACCCGAAACGCGATCGGGAAACCCCGCGAGGAGCAGCCCGACTCGCGCGACGTTCATGCCCTGTTCACCTTCCGGCATCGCGCAGCCGACGATCACGTCTTCGGCCGCGCCGGGCTCCAGTCCCGGGCAGCGCGCAACCGCGGCTCTCAGCACGTGGGCGAGCATGTCGTCCGGCCGCACGTGCTTCAGCATGCCGCGCGGCGCTTTGCCGACCGGCGTTCGCGTCACGGCGACGATGTAAGCGTCCTGGATCTGTTTCATGGCTGCCTCGTCAGTTTCTGAGCGGTTTACCCGTCTTGAGCATGTGCTCGATACGGGCCTGCGATTTTGCAGTCGCAATCAGCTCCATGAAATGTCGGCGCTCGAGATCGAGGAACCACTGTTCGTCCACGAGGCTACCGCCTTCGACGTCGCCGCCGCACATCACTTCGGCGACCTTCGATCCGATCAGATAGTCGTGCTCGGAGATGTGGCCGCCTTCGCGCATGTTCACCATGTAAGCTTTGATCGTGCCGATCGCGTTGCGGCCGGCGACGGGAACGGCGTTCTGCCGCAGCGGGGCGCGGTAACCCGCTTCCGCCAGGGCGCGCAGTTGCGCTTTTGCGACGTGCAGCAATTCGTAACGGTTCATGACGACCACGTCGCTCGGACGGAGATATCCGAGCTCCTTTGCATGCTCTGCACTGCGCGCGACTTCCCCCATCGCGACAATGCGGAAGTAGCGTTGTATCGCCGGTCCGATGTCGCCGCTTTTCGCTTCCGCTGCCGCACGCACGGCGAGCTCCTTGCAGCCACCGGCCGCGGGAAGCAGCCCGACGCCCACTTCGACGAGCCCGATGTAGCTCTCCAGCGTCGCCACAGCGCGATCGCAATGCATGACGAATTCGCAGCCGCCGCCGAGCGCAAGACCGTCGACGGCCGCAACGGTCGGAATCATCGAGTACTTCAGCGCCTGTGTGGCCTGCTGGAAATCGCCGAGCAGCTGCTCGACTTCAGCGAGGCGGCCCGCCATCAGCTGATCGGCGACACCGATCTGCCGCGCGGCTTTGAGCGCCAGTGATTCCGCTTCACGGCGTACCGTCCTGAAGAGCTTTCCGAGCGCTGATGGCTGGTCGCGCCTCTCTGCGCCGCCCGAGCTCTTTTTCAGGTTGGCGCCGATCGAAAACGGAGGCTCGGTCTGCCAGATGACGAGGCCCATCCAGTTGCGCTCGGCTTCGTCGATCGCCCGCAGCACGCCTTCCAGAACGTCACCCCCGATCGCGTGCATGCGCGACTTGAAGCTGACGATCGCGATATCGTCTCCGGTGTGCCAGCAGCGCACGCCGTCCGTCTCGAATATCGTCTGGCCGTAATGCACTTCCTCGCCGACGAGTGTCGCGGGAAACGGCTGGCGCTTGTACACCGGCAACGCCGGGCGCGGCTCGTAGGTTCTCGTGACCGGCGAATACGAGCCCTGCGGCGTGTGAACGCCGCTGCGACCGGCTTCCGTCACCCACGCAGGCAGCGGCACTGCGGCCATCGCCTGCCCCGCAGCGATGTCCTCGGCGATTCTTCGGGCGATATGCTGCCAGCCGGCGGCCTGCCACATCTCGAAGGGCCCGCGATCCCAGCCGAAACCCCAGCGTATGGCGAGGTCTAGGTCGCGCGCGTTGTGCGCAATCCCGGCGAGCTGCACCGCGCAGTAATGCCACGCATCCCGGTAGATCGACCACAGGAACTGCGCTTCGCGGCTTTTCGCCGCGCTCAACTGCTCGAAGCGCTCCGCGATGTTCTTGTTCTTGAGGAC
This sequence comes from Burkholderiales bacterium, assembly GCA_035650035.1. GTDB lineage: Bacteria > Pseudomonadota > Gammaproteobacteria > Burkholderiales > SG8-41 > JAQGMV01. The sequence goes on from DASRIK010000580.1 coordinate 2,531, forward strand.
CGCCTCCAGCGCATCGTCGACGCGGCCTTCGCTCGGCCGATACTCTCCGCTCGTCGCGTCGAGCACGTGAATATCGGAACCTGCTTTCTGGTAAACGCCGCGGCGGGTTTTCTGGCCCAGCGCGCCTTGCTGGATGAGACGATCGAGCCAGGCGGGCACCGCGTAGTAGCGATGCCACGGATCGTCCGGCAGCGTCTCTTTCATCGTATTCACGACGTGCGCGAACGTGTCGAGCCCGACAACGTCGGCGGTCCTGAAGGTCGCGCTTTTCGGGCGCCCGATGAGACTGCCGGTGAGTGCATCGACCGTATCGAAGCCGATCCCCAGGCGTTCCGCGTGATGAATGGTGGCGAGCAGTGAAAAGACCCCGACACGGTTCGCAATGAAGTTGGGCGTGTCTTTCGCGCGCACCACGCCTTTACCGAGCGTCGTGACGAGGAAAGCTTCGAGATCGTCGAGCAACGCCGGATCCGTGCGCGCGGCCGGTATCAGCTCGACGAGATGCATGTATCGCGGCGGATTGAAGAAGTGCACGCCGCAGAATCGGCTGCGCAGCGTCTCGGGGAACGACTCCGCCAACCGGTTGATCGAGAGTCCCGAGGTGTTGCTCGCGAAGATCGTGTGCTCGCCCAGGTGCGGCGCGACCCGGCGATAGAGGTCGGATTTCCAGTCCATCCGCTCGGAGATCGCCTCGATGACGAGATCGCAGTCCTCCAGGAGCGGCAGGTGCTGATCGTAATTCGCGGGCTCGATCTGCGCGGCGTGCGAGGCCGTGGCGAGGGGGCTGGGCTCGAGCTTGCGTAGATTTTCGATCGCGCGGCGTGCGTTACCGCTCGGGTCGCCCTCTTTGGCGGGCAGCTCGTAGAGCAGCGCCGGCACTTTCGCATTCACCAGATGCGCGGCGATCTGCGCGCCCATGACGCCGGCGCCGAGAACTGCGGCTTTGCGGACAACGAAACGGGAGGCGGCCATGAATCCTCGGCAATACAACCGAAAATTCTAGCACTTGGTGCGACGCTCCGGAGTGAATGTCTGGGACGGTCTGAAGCTGTGTAGGCCGCTCGCGTTCTGCTCCATCAACTGGAAGCCGCCGGCGGCGGTGCCTGCAAACGTCGACAGCGCGGCCGCCGTGCGGGTCCTCCTAAAACGCGTGCGAGTACTGCACGGAAATGATATCGGCTTTGTTGTCGAATTGGCCGATCAGACTGCCCGGAGCCGGAGGCACTGATACGTTGACCCGCGCGTCCCGCATAAATTCGTGCGCATACCCGACTTCCAGCGTTCCTGCTTTTGTCGCCTTGTACTGGACTCCCGCCGCCACCCACCGCCGATCCTGGTCGGGCAACCGCGGCGTGCGCGTGGCGTCGTTGGTCGGTGTCTCGTCATAAGCGACGCCGAACCGCAGCTTCAAGGCGTCGTTTAGCCGATAATTCGCGCCGATACTGTAGCGCCACGTATCCTTCCACCCGAATGATAGCGTGCTAAAGGTGGAACCCGCTGGTGCACCGACCACCGGCGTGGTGCGCTGGACCACGAGCTGCTGGACGCGGTCCCAGCCTGTACGCGTGACATCGGCCATCAGTTCCAGCTTACCCATAGTGTGGAGCGCGCTCACCGACCAGCTCTCGGGCACTCTGAGGTCCGCTCGGATGTCGCCATTGAATCCCGCCGCCCCCGGGCCGCTGAATCTCACGGTGCCTTCCAAATCGTACTTGATCGAAGAACGATAACTCACCCCTATATGCGTGCCACGCATCGGCTGGAAGAGGACGCCGAAATTGAACCCGTAACCGATGTCATCGGCCTTCAGTGTGGCGTTGCCGAGCGCCGCCAATCCGGAAAATGAGGAGAGCTTGGCCTCGAGATATTGCGCGCTCACGCCTACGCCGATGGAGAGCGTATCGCTGATCTTGTAAGCAATCGACGGATTGAGATTGACCGATTTGATTTCGGAAACGAGCGCGGTCAGCTGGCCGCGCCATAAGGGGTCGTAATCGGTCTTCAGTCCAAACGGCACGTTCACGGCCAGTCCGGCATACCAGCCGCCGCCCAAAGGTGTCGTGAAAAAGGCGTTCGGGACGACTGCCCAGTCGCCTGCGTCTCCACCTTCACCTGAACCTGGTGCCGCGAAAATTCCGGTCGAGCCCGTGTTCGAAAACTTAAACGAGGGCTTGAGCACGTGTAACGCGCCAGCGGCCTGACGCGGCGCCTCCAGCGCCGTCATCGCCGCCGGGTTATACCACGCGACGCTCGCGTCCTCGGCTGCGGCGGCGCCTCCGGCAAACGCGTTGCCGGTACCGCTACCGCTTTGCGTGCCGATCCCGAATCCTCCCGCGTCCGCAGTGCCGATACCACCGGCAAGCGCGACCGCGACGGCCCATGCGATTACGCGATTCTGCTGTGGCTTCATCAGGCGTCCTCCCTTCCACTCGGCGCTGCTCTTTGCGCTCGCGGTAATATTACCGCTTGACCACGGCGACACGAGCAAAAAACGTGGGGAGACAAGCGCTATTGTTGCATCGATACAACACGCGGACGGCGATTCTCGTCCACGGCGACGTAGGTCAGCACGGCCTCCGTCACTTTCACGCCGGCCTCGCTCACCGCCCGATGCTGCGCATAGACCTCGACGCTCACCGTGATCGACGTGCGGCCGACGCGGGTCACCTCTGCATAAAGGCTTACGATATCGCCCACGAAAACGGGCTGCTTGAACACGAACGAGTTCACCGCGACGGTCGCAACACGGCCCTTCGCGATGCGCATCGCGGGGACAGCGCCGGCGAGGTCCACCTGCGCCATGATCCATCCGCCGAAGATATCTCCAGTGTGGTTCGCGTCCGCCGGCATCGGAATCACGCGCAACGTGGGCTCTCGGCCCACGGGCAGCGACGTGGTCGGCCGCGGATCGCTCATTTACGGACTCTCAATGCCCCGTGTACATGCGGTCGATCTCGGCATTGAATTTCTCCATCACTTTTGCGCGCTTCAGCTTCATCGTCGGCGTAAGGAGCCCGTTCTCGATCGTCCAGGGTTCCAGCGTCACAGTGGCCCGCCGAACATCCGCGTAACCGGGCAATGCCTTGAGCTGTACCCGTATGCGCTCGAGCACGAGTGTTTGTACATCCGGCCGCGCCAGCTCCGTTGCCGCCGCGCCGACGCCGCGTTCGGCTGCCACTTTGTTCCATTCCTCCGCGTTCAGCACGGCGATGACGCTGAGGAACGGCTTCGCTTCACCCAGCAGTATCACCTGATCGAACAGCGGATCGCGCACGATCGCCGTCTCCACGTCGATCGGTGCAATTTTCTCGCCGGTGGACATCACGATGATCTCCTTGAGGCGTCCCGTGATGTAGACGTGACCCTGCGCGTCGATGTGCGCCATGTCCCCGGAGTTGAGCCAGCCGTCGGGGGAGAGAATCTGCCGCGTGGCGTCAGGGTTCTGCCAGTAGCCGAGCATCACGTTAGGTCCGCGGATGAGCAACGCGCCGTTTCCGTCCAGCTTCACCTCGACGCCCGGCACGGCGGCGCCGACGCTCGCCGGTACGTTATCGTGCGGGCGATTCGCACACGCGACCGGCGCACACTCGGTCATGCCGTAGCCTTGCAGCACGGGCAGGCCGAGGCCGATGAAAATGCGGGAGATCTCCGGCGGTAGCGCCGCGCCTCCGGAAAGCGCGGCCTTCATCCTGCCGCCGAGCCTTGCCAGCACTTTGGAGGCGACCAGCTTGTCGAGGAGCGGCCAGAGCAGGAACGAGGGTTTCCAGGGCCCTCGCCCCTGAGCGTGCTCGAATCGTGCAAAGCCGACGTCGACCGCGAGCAGGAAAAGCTTCTTTCGGAATGCGGGGCCTTCGTCGAGTTTCGCGCGAATCGCGCCCCATACCCGTTCGTAGATCCGCGGCACCGATACCAGCACTGTGGGCCTGATCGTCTGCAGGTCCTCGCCGAGCTGCGGAATCGAACGCGCGTAGGCAGTCGCGGAGCCTGCCATCATCGTGAGGTAATAACCGCAGGTTCGCTCGAACGTATGCGACAGCGGGAGAAACGAAAGAAACAGATCGTCCCGCGATGTCGTCATGACGCCAATGAGGCACGCATGAGCGTTCGTGAGGATGTTCCGGTGCGAAAGCATCACGCCTTTCGGCCGTCCGGTCGTGCCGGACGTGTAGACGATCGTCGCAAGCGTGGTGCTGCCGCCCGAGCGCGGAGTGACCGGGCGAGACTCGCTAGGCAGCCACTGCGCGACGGACTTGAGGCGCGGCTCGGCTGCGGCGCCGTCGATCGGTTTCGCGCTCAGTAGCCGCACGAGACCATCGAGCTGATCCCGCACTTCTGCGAGCGACGTCCATTGCTCGGCCCCTTCGAAGAACAGGACCTTGCAGCCCGCATCCCTGAGGATATAGGCGATGTTGTCGGCGCGATCCTGCGTGTAGAGCGGAACGACGACGAGACCGAGCGTAAGCGCTGCGATGTCGAACATCACCCATTCGGGCGAGTTTCGGAGCCACACTGCAACGCGATCGCCCGGGTTGAGACCGTCGCGTTCGAATCCGGCCACCCAGCGCAGCACGTGCTCTCTCATCGCCGCCCAGGTGTGGTCGCGCCATACGCCGGCGGCGTCGTCGAAATAGCGGTACGCGGTGAGCTCGGGCGTGCGCGTCACGCGCTCGCGGAAAAGCCCGTCGAGCGTGACCGCAGCTTCCACCGAGATGACATCGTCGCTTCGCGCCGCCTCCGCCATGCCCTCCTCCTTTGTTCTCGTCACTCTTTGCTCATCACTTCTTTTCGTCACTTCTTCTCATCAGCCGTTCTGCTACATGACAGGCTGGGTCGTCTGGTAAATCTCGGTTTTTCGCAGGTCCCTCGGAAAATCGTCCACCATGATGGCTTTCCGGCGCAAGGCGCGAGCGCGCTCGACGATCTGCGCTTCGGCTTTGGTGACGATGCCCAACGCCGCCGCGATCTCGATGTCATGGCGCAAGCCGGCCGCGGCGAAGCTGCCCGACCGGCGGGCGGCGCGTATCTTCTGCTCGATCGGCTCGGCCTCCTCCGCCGCGGCGAGCGCCGCTTCGAGCACGCCGACCGGATCGTTTTCATCGCGCGGAACGAACATGCCGCTGGTGAGCCGCTCGCGTGACGCCGTCGAGGCGAGCACGAGGCGTGACACGTCGCGTCCAAGCTCGTCGGGGGGCGGCTTGATCTCGCGGCCCCACGGGAACACGGCGAAGCGCAGGAACGCACGTACTACGCCATTCGGCAGGTTCTGGAAGAGGCCATAGAACGCGTCCTGCATACGTGCAAGCGCGTCATCGAGCGACCAGCGCAGGAGAGGCACATCTTCCGCGGGCCGGCCGTCGTCCTCGAAGCGTTTCAGCGCGCACGAGGCGAGATAGAGCTGGCTCAGCACGTCACCGAGCCGCGCAGAAATCCGTTCGCGCCGCTTGAGCGCACCGCCCAGCACGAACATCGCCATATCGGCGGCAGCAGCGAACGCGCTCGAGAACCTTGTGAGCTGCTGGTAATACCTGCGCGTGTGTCCGGTACCGGGTGCGGCGACGAATCGCGCGCGCGTGAGGCCCATCCAGAGTGCGCGCGTGATGTTGGATGTCGCGAACGCGAGATGCCCGAAAAACGCAGCGTCGAACGCTTTCAGCGCAGCGTGCGGGTCCGGCTCGGCCACGGCTTGCGTCTCGCGAAGTACGTATGGATGGCCGCGCAACGCCCCCTGCCCGAAGATGATCATGGAGCGCGTCAGGATGTTCGCGCCTTCCACGGTAATACCGATCGGCGTCTGCTGATAGGCGCGGCCGAGATAATTGCTGGGACCGAGGCAAATAGCTTTGCCCCCGTGGACGTCCATCGCGTCGTTGATGATCTCGCGGCCGCGCTCGGTGAGATGGTATTTGACGATAGCCGAGACGACCGACGGTTTTTCACCCAGATCGACGGCACCCGCGGTCGTCACACGGGCAGCGTCCATGATGTAGAGGTTGCCCGCGATACGCGCAATCGCTTCCTCCACGCCTTCGAAGTACCCGATCGGCATGTCGAACTGCTGCCGCACACGCCCGTACGCGCCGGTGGTGCGCGTCGCGAGCTTCGACATCCCGACGGAGCTCGCCGGCAGCGAGATCGAGCGCCCTGCGGCGAGGCAGTTCATCAGCATTTTCCAGCCCTGGCCGGCGTACGCCACGCCGCCAATCACGAAATCCATCGGAACGAACACGTCCCGGCCCCAGTTCGGGCCGTTCATGAAAGCGCCGTCGAGCGGCAAGTGGCGCCTGCCGATATGGACGCCCGGCGTATCCGTAGGAATCAGCGCGAGCGTAATTCCGAGCTCTTCCGTCGTGCCGAGCAGGTGATCCGGGTCGTACAGCTTGAAAGCGAGACCCAGCAGCGTCGCGATCGGGCCGAGCGTGATGTAGCGCTTCTCCCACGTGAGGCGGATGCCGAGCACCCCGCTTTGCCCCTGCCATTCGCCGCGCGTGACGATGCCGTAGTCCGGAATGTTGCCGGCATCGGACCCCGCATCGGGACTGGTCAACGCAAAACAGGGCATCTCCAGCCCTTTCGCGAGACGCGGCAGGTAGTGGTCCTTCTGCTCGCGAGTGCCGTAGTGCAGAAGAAGCTCTGCCGGCCCCAGCGAATTGGGCACCATGACGGAGACCGCAGCCGTGCCGCTTCGCGTGCTCAACTTCATGATGACCGCGGAATGCGCGAGTGCCGAGAAGCCAAGGCCGCCGTACTCTTTCGGGATGATCATCCCGAGGAAGCCGCGCTCCTTGATGAACGTCCACGCGCGCGGCGGCAGATCGAAGGATTCGTGCGTGATCTCCCAGTCATCGAGCATCCCGCAGAGCTCTTCGACGGGACCATCGAGGAAGGCCTGTTCTTCGGCCGTGAGCCGCGGCGCGGGACACGCGAGAAGCTTCTTCCAGTCCGGCTTTCCGCTGAAAAGCTCTCCATCCCACCAGACGGTTCCCGCCTCGAGCGCTTCCCGCTCGGTCTGAGAGACGGATGGGAGCAGCCGGCGAAAAACGCCGAGCAGCGGCCGACTGAGCACCGCGCACCGCACCGGAGTCGGATTCAGCAGCAGAGCACCGACCGCAAAAACGGCGACGAGCGCGATCAGCATGGGACGCGGCAGCAGGTCAGCGTACGCAGCCGCCGCGAGGAAGCCGCCGATGACGAGCGTCCAGACCGGGGCGCCCAGTCGGTGGTAGGCGAGCACCCATACGATGGCCACCAGCACGAGGAGCACGACCAATGCGATCACGACGCCGCTTTCCGGTTGCGGATATCTCGCGCGATTCTACGACAGCGCGCGAGCGTGGCCCGCGGGCGCACAATTTGCCGCCGACTGTTGGCACAGCATTCCCGCCGACTGTTGTCGTACCATGTTGCAGGTGAATACGCACATATCATGACGGACCCCTGGATCGGCATCGCACTCGTCGTCGCGACGTTCGCGGCGCTTCTTGCGATCTTCAGCATCATCGGACCGCAACTTCAGCCGGAAGTGCTGCGCAAGGGCCTGCATATTTCCATGGGCCTCACGACGCTCAGCTTCCCGTGGTTGTTCGAACACCCGTGGCCGGTCGTCCTCGTCGCCGCTGCAAGCACGATGGCATTTGTCGCGTTTCGCACGCGCTTGCGGCTCTTTCGGCGGCTCGCCGACACCATGCGGCGAATCACGCGTGTATCCGTCGGCGAGTATTGCTTCGTCCTCGCGACCTGCCTCGTGTTCGTGCTCGCGGCCGACGATCCTCTGCTCTATTGCATTCCCATGCTCCTGCTGACGCTCGCCGATTCCGCCGCTGCGCTGGTCGGAACGACCTGGGGGCGTCACCGCTATCTCACGATGGGCGATTACAAAACGCTCGAAGGAAGCGCGGCTTTTTTCATCGTCGCGTTCGCGTGCATCGCCGTGCCGCTCGCGTGGTTCACCCCGGCATCGAATCCCGAGTCCATGGCGGTCGCGGCGCTCGTTGCGTTCGCGGTGACAGTGCTGGAAGCCGCGCTGGGCGGGGGCTTGGACAACCTGCTCGTTCCGCTGGGCGGATTCGCCGCCATCAAGGCGACGGGGCTCACCAGCGGCCAGCCCGGCGCGCTGGAGAGCGGGTCGCCGCTCGTCGTGGCCGCGCTCTGCGTCGCGGCTGCGCTGCTCATCCTGCTCGTGGCGGTGCTCGCTTCGTGGCGACGTGAAGCGTTAGGTGACAGCCCCGGCGGGCGCGACTAGAGCGCCGCTTCTTCGAACTCCAGCACGCTCGCCGCACCGGACACGACGATATCGGCATGCGCGCGCGCGCGGGGCAGTATGTGCTCGCCGTAGAACCGCGCGGTGGCGATCTTCGCAGACAGGAATTCCCGGTCGCTCTCCGGCTCGGTGAGCTTGCGCTGCGCAACGAGGGCTGCGCGCGCCATCAGCCAGCCGCCGAGCACGGTGCCGAAAAGCTCCAGGTACGGCACGGCAACCGCCGCACCGGCTCTCGGATCACGCTGGAAGTTATCGACGAGCCATCGCGTCGCCGCTTCGAGCGCATCCAGCGCGGCCTCGAGGTTCCGATGCGTCGCCTCGTAAGGTTGACCTAACGAGGCAAGCAGCGGCTCGACGCCACGCATCTCTTCGATCGCCGCGAACGCGGTCGCACCTTTTTCAAAAGCGACTTTGCGACCGACGAGATCGTTCGCCTGGATGCCGGTGGTGCCTTCGTAGATCGTGGTGATCCGCGCGTCCCTGTAATACTGGGCCGCGCCGCTCTCTTCGATGAAACCCATCCCGCCGTGCACCTGCACGCCCAGCGACGCAACTTCGATACAGCGTTCCGTGCACCAAGCTTTCACGATCGGCGTGAGCAGATCCAGGAGGGCCTGGTGGCGGCGCTGCTCCGCGCGATCGGGATGGCGCTTCGCGCGATCGAGCGAGCCGGCCGCGACATAGGCAAGCGCGCGCATCGCTTCAGTCAGCGATTTCATCGTGAGCAGCATCCGTTTCACATCCGCGTGACGCACGATCGGCACGCGCTCACCGGTCGGTCGTCCGAGCTCGCGCCCCTGCACGCGCGTACGGGCGTACTCGAGCGCGTGCTGGTACGCGCGTTCGGCAATGCCCACGCCCTCGACGCCGACGCCGAGCCGCGCGTGGTTCATCATGGTGAACATGTATTCGAGGCCGCGATTCTCCTCGCCGACGAGATATCCCACGGCACCTTCGCTCTCGCCGTAAACCAGCATGCAGGTCGGGCTCGCGTGTATGCCCATCTTGTGCTCGATGGACACGCATTTCACGTCGTTGCGTGCGCCGCGGGTGCCGTCCTCGTTGACGAGATATTTCGGCACGATGAAAAGCGAAATCCCTTTCACGCCTTCGGGCGCGTCGGGCGTGCGCGCCAGCACGAGATGGACGATGTTCTCCGTCATGTCGTGCTCGCCCCACGTGATGAAAATCTTCGTGCCGCGGAGCCGGTAATGATCGCCTTCGGGTACGGCGGCCGTTCGCACGGCGGATAGATCCGAGCCCGCCTGCGGCTCGGTGAGATTCATCGTGCCGGTCCATTCGCCGCCCGTGAGCTTCGGCAGATACAGCGCCTGCTGGTCAACGGAGCCGTGAACTTTCAAGGCTTCCTGCACGCCCGAGGTGAGCATCGGCGCGAGACAGAACGCCATGTTCGAGCTGTTCCAGATTTCCTGGACCGCCGTAGAGACGACGTGCGGCAACCCCTGCCCGCCGTACCGCGGATCGCCGGTGAGACTGTTCCAGCCGGCGTCGACGAACTTGCGATACGCCTCGGCGTAGCCCTGCGGCGGCGTCACTTTGTTCTGC
>DASRIK010000581.1:0-2265 GCA_035650035.1 Burkholderiales bacterium
TCCAGAAGAGCAAACTCGTATACGAATCGCTCTCCGGGCTCAATAGGCGGCTGCGTGATCAGAGGGACGCCATCCATTGCGTTCGGTACACGGATTCCGTGCCAATGGACGGTCGTTGCTTCGTCGAGGCGGTTTTCGACTTCGACTCGCAAACGGTCGCCCTGCCGCGCCCGGAGCACAGGGCCCGGCACGCTGCCGTTGTAAGCCCACACGCCGGTCGCTGCGCGCTCGCCAGCCAGAACCTGCGCGGTCGCCTGCTCGGGCACGAGGCGCGCAACAACAAGGCGGCTTTCCTCGCGGGTACCCATCGCGCACGACTTCAGGAACGGCGACACTGTCAATGCGGCGCTCGTCGCGAGAAAATGTCGGCGCGATGTCCGGCTGTTCTGCACGATCGATCGACCCATTACTCTATGTCGGAGGTTCCACCAGAGACGTCATGAGCACTCAACCGTACGACGAAGTCATCATGGACCACATCAAGAACGCGCGGAATTACCGCGTGCTCGAGGATCATGACCGCCAGGCGAGCGGTTCTAATCCGCTCTGCGGCGACGATATGGTCCTGTATCTCAAGCTCGATCATGATCGGATCGTCGACCTGGGTTTTCAGTGCACGTGCTGCGGCATCTCGATGGCTTCCGCGTCCGCCATGACCGAGATGGTAAAGGGTGGGACGATCGCCGAGGCGACGCGGCTCCTTCACGACTTCGCGACGCTCGTCGGGAATCCCGCCGAATCGAGGCCGGAGGCGCTGAATGCAGAACGGCTGGCATTGCTCGAGACGGTCAGGAGATTTCCTTCCCGCGCCGGTTGCGCCATGCTGCCATGGCAGATACTCGAAAGCGCCATGAACACCAATGCGCAGGTGTAGCGTGCGAGGGAGTTATTTCACGCTCGTGATCACGTACTCCTTCCCCTGCTGCTGAAAGTCGAACTCGACTTTCTTGCCCGCCGAGAGCTTGCCGAGAAGGTCCTTGTCCTTGACCACGAAGGCCATGGTCATCGCCGGCCAGTCCAGGCTTTTCACCGGTTCGTGCGCGAGCGTCACCTTCGAGTTGCTCGCGTCGATCTTTTTTACGACGCCTACGGCTTTGTGCGTCGCCTGGCCCTTGTCGGACCTGGAAACGGTCTTGGCGTCGCCGTGCATGTGAGTCGTATCAGCGGAATGAACAAGGGTTGCACCGCTTAATAGAGCCGCGGCCAGGACGAGTGCTTTCATGTGTTCTCCTTCTGTTGAACGTTTGGTGATCGGGTCCAAGTTCAGACGCTGTCTGGCGCCGGAACGGTCTTTGTCCGTGAGTGCTCGCGGCGCAGTTGCCATTCCTTGACGAGCGCATACAGGGCGGGGATGACGATGAGCGTCAGAAACACGGACGAGACCATGCCGCCGACCATCGGTGCCGCGATACGACGCATGACTTCAGAGCCCGTGCCGCTCGTCCACATGATCGGCAGCAACCCCGCCATGATCGCGACGACGGTCATCATTTTTGGACGCACGCGTTCGACCGCGCCTTCCATCACCGCTGCGTAGAGATCGCGCGGTCCAGGGTCGCGCCCCTCGGCCGCGCAGCGCTCGCGGATCGCCTGCCATGCATGATCCAGATAGATCAGCATCACAACGCCTGTTTCCGCCGCCACCCCGGCCAGCGCAATGAAGCCGACCGCGACGGCGACGCTCATGTGGTAGCCGAGGAGCCACATGAGCCACACACCGCCCACAAGCCCGAAAGGCACCGATAGCATGACGATGAGCGTCTCGGTCAGGCGTCTGAAGTTCATGTAGAGCAACACGAAAATGATGAGCAGCGTCAGCGGCACGACCACTTTGAGCTTCTCGATCGCGCGTTCCATGTACTCGAATTGCCCGCTCCAGCTCGCGTAGTATCCCGGCGGGAACTGCACGCGCTCCGAAACGGCGCGCTGCGCCTCGCGTACGTAAGAGCCGATGTCGCGGTCTCGAATATCGACGTAGATGTACGCGGAGAGGAGCGCGTTCTCCGTGCGGATCGCCGGCGCGCCGCGCACGATCTCGATTCGTGAAACGTGGCCAAGAGGGACCATGCCGCCGTTCATCGTCGGCACCAGCACTTCCCTCGAGATACGGTCGGGGTCGCTGCGAAGCTCGCGCGGGTAACGCACGATAACGCCAAAGCGCTCGCGTCCTTCGACTGTCGTCGTGACGAGCTCGCCCCCGAGCGCGGTCGCGATGACGTCCTGCACTTCGCCCACGTTCAAGCCGTAGCGCGCGAGCGCGGCGCG
>DASRIK010000582.1:0-3054 GCA_035650035.1 Burkholderiales bacterium
CTTCAGCAACGTCCGTGTCGATGTCGCTCGAAGCAATCATGCGAAGCATTGGCACGCGCTGACGGCGCTGCCCGCCGAGCAGGTCGAAAATGGGTTTGCCCTGCGCCTTCCCGAGCGCGTCATGCAGCCCGATCTCGATCGCCGACTTCGCCGCGTGATTGCCGTAAAGAGCGCGGTCCATGCGCCTCAGGATTTCACAAACGTCTTCGAGCGCCGCGCTCTTCACATACGGCTCGAGGTAGCGCACGGCCGCCATCATGCTTTCGACCGTTTCTCCCGTCATGCTCGGCGCCGATGCCGCTTCGCCCCAGCCGACGACGCCGTCCTCCGTTTCGATACGCACGAGAACGTTGTCCGCGCTGCGCAGCTCGACACCGGCCATCTTGATCGGCTTGAGGAGCGGAATGCTTATCGCTATGGGTTCAACAAGCTTGATGTTCATGGTTTGATCCCGCCGCCTCCGTTACCTATTCGCGTAAGCATAGCGTGTATCCCCGCAAGGCGGGCGCGTCGCAGGGTGGAAGAGGGGCCCCTTCAGGGGATCTGACCCCGAAGACGCGCACGGATCGGCGTGATCACCGACGCGCCAACGATCGGCTGCACGGTCGCATCCCGCAAGCGGGTCCCTGCTCCACGTTTCGCCGATCCCTGCTTCCCGGCTCACGTCGCTACTTTTTCTCCTCTCGGGCGAGCATTGCGACGACCGGCCCGAGGCGCTTGTAGTCCGCCTGGAAGAACTGGATGAAATCGGGTGTGTCGCGGTAATCGATTTCCACGCTCGCTTTCTGCATCGACTGCTGGTACAGCGGATCGTTGATAGCGCGCCGCACCAGGTCCCGCACGGCTTTCAGCGTGGGCTCCGGCAGACCCGCCGTCGTGAAAAGACCGACCCAGAGATATGCTTCGAGATCCTGCCCCAGCTCCTTGAATGTCGGGATGTCCGGCAAAGACGAGTGGCGCTTCGCGCCGAAGCTCGCGAGCCCGCGCAGCTTGCCGCCTTTGATATGCGACGCGACGGCGGCGACGCCCTGGGCGGTCGCGTGAACGTGGCCGCCGAGAAGCTGCGTCACGGCGGGCCCGCCGCCGGTGGTCGGCACGTGCCGCATCCTGAGGCCATTCGCGTTCACGAACATCGCGAACGGCACGTGCGTGACGCCGTACGGACCCGAGCTCGAATAAGAAAGCTGGCCGTCCTTCGACTTCGCGTCGGAGATGAAGTCCTTGACCGATTTGTACGGCGATTCCGTCTGAACGCTGAACACGAGCGGATCGGCACTCGTGAGCGCGATCGGCTGGATCTGCTCGAGCTTGTACGGCGACTCGATGTTTTGCGCCTTGTTCTTCTCGATCACGAGGTAAATGTTCGGCGTGGTGACGAGGATGTTGTAGCCGTCGGGCTTTTGCGTCGCGACGTACGCAGTCCCGACTGCGGCGGTGCCGCCCGGCTTGTTGAGAACCGGCGCCGGCTGTTTCGTGAGCTTTTCGACTACCGCCGACAGCGGTTGTGCGGTGATCTGGTTCATGCCTCCTGGCGGGTTCGGCACGATGATCGAAATCGCGCGCGAGGGATACGTCTCCTGCGCGTTCGCGGCCGGGATGGCGACTCCGAGAACGAGCACGACTACGAATGAAAGCCCCTTCATGGATAATCCTCCTCTCTATTGTTGAGGCACCGTAGCGTGCCTGCCGGGACGCTGTCAACGCCGCTCGGCGGCCGTGCAGCGATCGTCTTAAAATAGCCGCTTCCACTACGATGACCCCCGAAGTAATCGTCACGCGCGACGGCGCGTTAGTCACCGTCGCGCTCCACAATCCCGGCAAGCTCAACGCGCTGACGCTCGCCATGTGGCAGAGCCTGAAGCGCGAGCTGCAGGCGCTTTCGGCAGACGACACCGTGCGCTGTATCGTCCTGCGCGGCTCGGGCACCGAGGCGTTCGCGGCCGGAGCGGACATCGCGGAGTTTTCGAGCGTACGCGACAACGCCGAGCAGGGCCGTGTCTATCATCGCGAGCACGTGGCGGGAGCGCTGAATGCGCTCTCGGATTGCCGTCACCCGATCGTCGGAATGATCCAGGGGCCGTGCGTCGGCGGCGGTCTGGAGATCGCGTGTCAGTGCGATCTCAGAATCGCAGGCGAGTCCGCGCGCTTCGGCGTGCCGATCAATCGTCTCGGTTTCGCCATCGCGTATGACGAGCTTGCCGCGATTCTTCCGGTCGTCGGGCGCGCGGTTGCGCTCGAGCTGCTCGTCGAAGGACGCGTGTGGGACGCCGCCGAGGCGCACGCGAAAGGCCTCATCACTCGCGTCGTCGGCGATCGGGAGCTGGAAGAGCGAGCCTACGCCACCGCGCGCACGATTGCAGCAGGCGCACCGCTCGTGGCACGCTGGCACAAGCAGTTCGTTCGAAAGCTCACGCCGGCACCCGTGCCACTCACCGGGGCCGAACTGGACGCAAATTTCGATTACTTCGGGACCGAGGATTACCGCATCGGCTACGAAGCTTTCATGAAGAAACTTAAACCCAAGTTCGTCGGCCGTTGATAGGAGTTTGGATGCCTGGTCCGTTATCGCATATAAGAGTGCTGGATCTCTCCCGCGTGCTCGCCGCGCCTTGGGCAGGTCAGAATCTCGCCGACCTCGGCGCGGAGGTGATCAAGGTCGAGCGGCCGGGCAAAGGGGACGATTCGCGCGCCTTCGGCCCGCCCTGGCTGAAGGATCCTGACGGCAGGGACACGGCCGAATCCGCTTATTTCGCGTCCGCGAATCGTGGGAAGAAATCGATAACGCTCGACCTGTCGAAGCCGCGCGGTCAGGAAATCGTCCGGAAGCTCGCCGCCCGATGCGACGTGCTGCTCGAGAACTACAAGTACGGCGATCTTCCGCGTTACGGCCTCGGCTACGAGGACCTCAGGAAAATCAATCCGGGACTCATCTACTGCTCGGTGACGGGATTCGGTCATTCCGGTCCGTATCGCGAACGTCCGGGCTACGATTTCATGATCCAGGGCATGGGCGGACTCATGAGCATCACCGGCGAGCGCGACGAGTTGCCCGGA
>DASRIK010000583.1:0-3116 GCA_035650035.1 Burkholderiales bacterium
AGTCGACGATGGTGTAATGCCTCATGTGACACGTGCGAACAGGTCACGCGCGTTCCCAAACCGGATTCGCTCACGCGTGTCAGCGTCCAAGCGTGCATTGGCTAATGCCTTCAGAACGCGAGCGGTATCGAAGATCGGGCAATCAGTGCCCAGCAGGATGCGATCGGCACCGAAGCACGCTACGGCAAGCTCGATCGCTCGCGCGCCAAACGAGGCGGTATCGACGTAGCAACGCGAGCGCGTCATCGAGGGAAGTGGCACGCCCGGCCGCTCGCGTGTGACTTCATCCATGCGCTCAAGGAGGAACGGAATCGTGCCGCCCAGATTCGCGACCTGCACCGTAACGCTTGGATATGGATTCAGGTAGTCAGAGAAGTTCAACGTCATCATTACCTCGGATAGCCGCGCCTGAGTCTCAAGCACGATGTGCCGTTGCCAGGCGTCGTCTCCGCGGACGTCGCGAACCTGAACTTCTGGAAGCGGCTCGATGGGTCCGGGGTGAACGAAGAAGTGAGCCCCGAGGCGTTCGCCGACCTCGAAGAGCGGATTAAAACGCTCGGCCGCGGTAACGGTGCGAAACCCATCCGCCGGCAGGATGGCGCCGGGGAGACCTTCCCAGCAAGCACGTTCCAACTCGGTACATGCGAGGCCGATATCCGCGAGCGGCAATGCCGCCAGACCGACGAAAGCATCCGGAGATTCGCGTTGCGCTTCAACGACGGCGTCGTTAAAGAGGCGCACGAGCGGAACCGACTCTTCGACTGGGAGACAATCGACACCGAACAGTCCCGCCAGGGACACCACCTGTGTCTCAACGCCGCAACCGCGCATGAACGCGCGGCGTGCTTCCAGATCGCTCAGCCTGGCGTCGAAAGGACGGTTGCCTTGGTAGGTAAAAAATCGTTCGCCGTTCTGAGTTGGGACAATGCGGGGTGCCGCGCGGCGCCGGCGCAGTGCCTCGGCCAGGAGGGGGGGGATCCAGTGCGCATGGCAGTCGATTGCCATGCCATTAGCGTGCCTTACCGAAGACCGCTGTGCGAAGGCCGTCGACGAGCGCCATGAGCTCCCGAATGTAGTTCGCGGTGTCGGCCGGGCTGGCGTGCACGGCCTCCACACCCAGCTCGCCAAACCGCGTCTTCACGGCGTCAGCCTGCTGCGCCCGGTTAAGCGCAATGTTCAGCCGCATCACGACGTCGTGCGGCGTGGCCCCCGGCGCATACAGGCAGATGCCCGCGTTGTAAATGAGATCCGGCAGTCCGGCCTCCGCGGAAGTTGGCACTTCCGGCAGTGCCAGCATGCGTTCGCTCGAGAGCACGGCAAGTCCCTTCAACTTGCCGGACTTGATGAGCGACGCGACAGCGGCAGAGGATGCGACCGTGAACGACGTGCGGCCGGCGATCAGGTCGGGCATGGGGTTGTCCTTGTACGGCACGTGCGTCGCCTCGAAGCCGGCACGCATGCGAAACCGCTCCGCCTGGAGATGCGGCGAGCTGCCGGCGCCCGAGGACGGGAATGTGAGCATGCCGGGCTTTGACTTGCCGAGGGCGATCAGCGCAGCTAGCGAATCGACGCCTAGCGTAGGCGATACGGCAACGATCCAATGGTCGCGCATCAAGCGGCCGACGGGGGTAAAGTCCTTGAATGGGTCGAGCGGCGGCCGCTCGGTCATCACGAATGCGTACACAATTCCGGCCGCGCTGCAGCCATCGACGTTGAGCGTGTAGCCGTCGGCGGGTGCGCGAGCAACGGCTTCGACGGCGATGGTGCCGCCCGCGCCAGGACGGTTTTCGACAAGCACCGGCTGTCGCAGGTCCTCGCCCATTTTGTCCGCTAGGATCCGGGTCACGATGTCCGGAGTGCTGCCGGGCGGGAATCCGATGACGATCCGTACGGCTTTTGCCGGATACATCTGTGCACCTACCGCGCCGCAGAAGAGACTGAGCGCACCCAAAGCCAATCCCAGTCGGATCAAGCGCAACATGTGCGACTTCCTTGGTTGGTTCGCAGTGCGGGAGTGTGGCGCGAGTCGTGTGAACCGTCGACAGCCGTCGCCGCACTTCATTCGTGAACGCGGCTCACCAATCGCCCAAGGCATGCCAGGAGGATGATTTATGGATCGACTGCGCCGAATGGAAATTCTGGTGCGAGCCGCGCAGGCAGGGAGCTTTGCTCGCGCAGCCCAGCTGTTGCAGATCGATCCATCAGCAGTGAGTCACGCGATCGCAGAGCTAGAGAAGCAGCTGCGGGTGAAACTGTTCTACCGCACCACGCGCCAGCTGTCGCTGACCGAGGAGGGGCAGGAGATCTTCCACCGAGCGCGCGAGATCCTGAGCCAGACCGCAGAATTGGATGCAATCGGCCAAAAACCGCGCGAGGGCTTGCGCGGTACTTTGCGACTCGGCATGACCGTGCCGATCAGCCGGACCATAGTCATGCCGCGGCTCCCGCTGTTCATGCGGCGTCATCCGGCGCTGGACGTGGAATGCCTCGTGCTTTCGCAAGTCAAGGAAATGCACGCCGGCGGGCTTGACTTGATGCTCCGCGCGGGCACGCCACCGGAATCAAGTCTGATTGCACGCAAAATCGCGGATATCCGCTTCGGCGTTTACGCGGCGCCTGCGTATCTTGAAGTCGCCGGCGAACCGCGAGACCCTGATCAGCTGACGGAGCATCGCTGCTTCGTCCACAAGCCTCCGGTGGTGCCGCGTGCTTTGGACGAATGGGAATTTGAGCGCGCAGGCGAGCGCCGTCTGATCAAGGTGCCACGCTCGCTCGTCACCGATGACCGCGAAGGAATGATCGACGCCGTGCTCGCGGGGGGCGGCCTGATGCGCATTGGAATGTTCGACCCGGCGCTCATCACCTCGGGTCGACTGTGCAAGGTACTCGGCGACTGGCAATGTGTCGGTGGCCAGCCGATCTATGCCCTCTACCGTAAGAGCTCGACCATGCCGCCTAAAATCGCAGCGTTCCTCGAGTTTGTCGGTGAGTGTTTCGCTGGATTCGATCGTGACGAAGTTACCCTCACGCACAGCCCCATTTTCAGTGAAAGCGTCCGTTCTGTGCGCGCCTGATATGCTGGCAGAGGCCCTCAAGGCGAAGATCAAGGTCTGCAT
>DASRIK010000584.1:0-4752 GCA_035650035.1 Burkholderiales bacterium
AATGGCGTGCAGGCCGAGCTTTCCGGTCTGTCGCTGGCGCTGGCGGACGCCAAGCAGCCTCTGCTTGCGCTGCGGACTATCAGGATGAGCGATGCGAGCTTCGCGCTCGCCAAACGCGAGCTCGTCATCCCGAAGCTGGTGCTTGCCGAAGGCGCGGTCAACGCGAGCGTTTCGGACAGCGGCGTGCTCGACTGGCGGGGCGTCACCGCGCCTGCGCCGCCGGAACGAACGGCGCCAGCCGAGGCGCCTGCCGCTACGCCCGCGCAGTCCTGGCGCATCCGTTTGCCCAGCATCGCCGTGGAGAACGTCGCGCTCGGCTACGCGGATCAGAGCATGAAGCCGGCGCTTGCGGTTCGTACGGCGCTGAACGGTGGGCTCGCGCTCGACCTCACGACGGGGCCAGATGCGGCGCGGGTCCTGGTCGACGAGATCCGTCTGGCGCTTGCCACGATCGAGGTCAGCACACCGGGCACCGACACGCGCTACGTCACGGTAAATGCGCTCACTCTTACCGGCGGCCGCGTCGATACGCAGGAGCGGGTGGTCAACGCGAAGCTCGTAGAGCTCAAGGGCGGCGATCTCACGCTCGCCGTCGGCACCGATGGACCTCAGGGTCTGCTCCAGGCGCTCTCCACACCGGCGAGGGCCGCGCCGCAGGAGGGCGGCCAACCCTGGCGCGTGCAAGTCGAGAAGGTCGGAATCGAGAAGGTCGCGTTTCGCTACGACGATGCTGGCATGAAACCGGGGCTGGCGGTGCGTGTCGGGGAGGCGAGCGGCGATTTCAAGCTCGAGGTCACGGCTGGCGCCGGTCCTGCTCGCCTGATCGCAGGGGGCCTTCAGCTCGCGGTCGACCGCATCGCTCTGGATTCCCGCGGCGCCGACACGCCGCTTGCAACGCTCGACTCGTTGCGGCTGACCGGAGGGCGCATCGATACCGGTGAGCGCGCCGTCGCTGCAAAGACGGTGGCCCTCAACGGAGGCGGTATGCGAATCGTGCGCGGTCCGGACGGTGCTGTCGGACTGCTCGATGCGTTTTCTCCGAAACGAGCGGACACGCCCCCGCCCGCTGCCGCATCCAAGGATTCGACTGCGCCGGACGCGTGGCGCTATCGCGTCGATACGGTGGCACTCAAGGAGTTTGCCGTCGCGCTCGCCGACCGCACCTTCAAGCCGGCGATCGGCTACGACGTTGACGTGCCCTCAGTCACGCTGATGAACGTCGATGCCGCGAGCAGGAAGCCGATCGCATTCACGGCCAGGTTGCGCGTCGGTAAAGAGGGAACGTTGAACGGCGAGGGTACGCTGCAGCAGGACTACAGCGGCGCGAGCGCGCAGGTCGCCCTTTCGCGCATGCGGCTCGAACCGCTGCAGCCGTTGCTGGCGAAGTATGCGGCGCTCGAGCTCAAGTCCGGACAGCTTTCGGCTAAAGCGCGTGTGGCGTATAGCCGCGGCGCAGAGCCTGCGCTCCTCACGCGCGGTCAGTTGGCCGTCGAGGATTTTCTGGTCAACGAGGCCGCGGGCGGCGATCGCTTCGCATCGTGGAAAACGCTCGGTGCGGAGGGCGTCGAATTGAGTCTATCGCCAGACCGGCTGACGATCAGGCAAGCGCGCTTTCTGCAGCCGGGCGCAAAGATCGTGATTGCCAAGGATCGAACGATCAACATCACTCAGGTCATGCGGAAGGAAGCGGCTCCGGAGCCGCCATCGTCGAAAGCCCCGGCAAGATCCACGACTGCGGCAGCGGAGCCGCCGGCATTTCCCTGGGATATCGGAACGATCCGGTTCGACAACGGGATCCTCGACTTCGCCGACCTGAGCCTCGTCCTTCCGTTTGCAACACAGGTGCAGGCGCTCGATGGGGCGATCGTCGGCCTCTCATCGGATCCGGACGCGCGGGCGCAGCTCAAGCTGACCGGTCAGGTCGACCAGTACGGCGAAGCCCGCGCCGACGGCGTGCTGATCCCGCGCGATCCCGAGAAATTTCTCGATATCACCGCGCGGTTCGACAATGTCGATATGCCGCTGCTCTCGCCGTACTCGGCGACGTTCGCGGGACGCAAGGTTGCCGCCGGCAAGCTCTCGCTCGTGCTCGAGTACAAGATCGTGAACTCGCAGCTCGCAGGAGAGAACCGGATCGTTCTGCGTGACTTCAGGCTCGGCGAGCGGGTCGAGGTGCCCAATGCGATGGATCTGCCGCTCGACCTCGCCATCGCGATATTGAAGGACTCCGAGGGGAGGATTAGCCTCGAAGTTCCCGTGAGCGGGAACGTCGGCAATCCCGAATTCGACTACGGCAAAGTCATACGCGCCGCTATCGGCAACGTGATCGTCCGCATCGTGACGGCGCCGTTCCGCGCGCTTGCCGGGCTCTTCGGGAAGAGAGACGCCGAGGAGGTTCGCAGGGTGAGTTTCGCGCCCGGCAGCGATTCGATCGCGCCGGCCCAGCGCGAGCAGCTCGATGCGCTTGCGAAGGCATTGAAGGCGCGCCCGCAACTGAAGATCGTGGTGAAGGGACCCTACGATCCCGCGCGCGACACGAGACAGCTGCAGCGCGGCGAGGCGCGTCTCGAGCTCGCCCGTGCGCTGCGCGCGAAGCTCGCGCCCGGGGAAGATCCCGGTCCCATCGCGTACGGCCGTGCCGATACACAGAGAGCGCTGGAAGCGCTGCTCACGAAGCGCGGCGGGACCGATGCGCTGGCCGAGCTCGAAAAGTCGTTCGCGAAACGCACGGCCAGACAGCCCGATCGCGTGAATCCCGTGCTGGGGCTCGTCGGGCGCGGCAGCAAGGACACCGAATTCTACGAAGCGGTGTTCGAGCGACTGGTCGAAATCCAGCCGCTCCCCGACGCAGCGGTGCGCGAGCTTGCCGGAAACCGCGCGCAAGCGATTATCGAAACGCTCGCCAAAGCCGGAGTCGAGCGCGCTCGGCTTCAATCCGGCGGCATCACGCAGGTGAAAGCGGACTCGGGTAGAGGCGTCACTACCGAGCTCGCGGTCGAGGCGATGTCAGGGGCGTCGTAAGAGCGGCGCTTACGCTCATCACCGACCCTAGTCCGCAATTTGGTCGGAATCCGCGAACGACGGCGCAGCATCACACGATGCGCCTCCGATGCCGGCAGGTGACCTAAACTATCGCATTCGCGACAAAGGAGAGGGAAACATGGAGTCTCAGCTCTTGCACGCCTTCGGCTATCTGACCCAGCCGGAAGTCCGCTTTCTGGACGCAGCTGTCGAGCGACTGATACCGACTGACGAGCTCGGGCCCGGCGCCCGAGACGCCGGGGTCACCGTCTACATCGATCGTCAGCTGTTCAGCGCGTGGGGCACGCACGGCCGCAACTACCGCTCGGGTCCATGGCTGGAAGGCACGCCCGAGCAGGGCTTCCAGTCACGGCTCACGCCGCAGGAGATCTATCGGATCGGCATCCGGGAGATCAACAACTACTGTCTCGCGATGTACGAGAAGGCATTCGATCAGCTGCAACCGGAAAGGCAGGACGAGATACTCAAAGCGCTCGAAAAAGACCTGGTCGAGCTGCCTTCGTTATCCTCCAAGCTTTTTTTCGATCTCCTGTGGCGCAACACCGAGGAAGGTTTCTTTGCCGATCCGATGTACGGCGGGAACCGGGACAAGATCGGCTGGAAGCTGCTGGGTTTTCCGGGCGTTCCTTCGGCCGCCTACAGGGAACACATCGACAAATCCGATCTGTATCACGTCGAGCCGGTGAGCATCCTCGATGTGCAGCTGGGACGTGCACAGGTGGATGCGGAGGGGTTCGTCAAGCATGTCATGTTGAAGCGGGACG
This sequence comes from Burkholderiales bacterium, assembly GCA_035650035.1. Taxonomy (GTDB): domain Bacteria; phylum Pseudomonadota; class Gammaproteobacteria; order Burkholderiales; family SG8-41; genus JAQGMV01. The sequence goes on from DASRIK010000584.1 coordinate 3,807, forward strand.
GGGGGAAATAAGGTGACGACGACCAAAATGAAACCGGTGGATGCGGTGGTCGTGGGCAGCGGCGTCGTGGGCTCGATCATGTCGATGGAGCTGGCGAACGCCGGACTCAACGTGTTGTGCCTCGAGCGAGGCCGGATGATCGACCCGCAGACCGACTTCGCCAAACCTTTCGTGCACGACGAGCTCAAGTTCGACCGGCACAGCGATATTTTCCAGAACCTGTCGCGCGAGACGATCACCGTCCGCAACAACGTAGGCCAGACGGCGCTTCCCATGCGCGAGATGGGTTCGTTCAAACCGGGCGAGATGGTCGGCGGCACCGCGGCGCACTGGGGCGGCAACGCGCGACGCTTTCTCCCGCACGACTTCGAGCTGCGTTCGCAGATCACGGAGCGCTACGGCAAAGGATTCTTCCCCGAAGACTGTACCGCGCAGGACTGGGGCGTGACCTGGGACGAGATCGAGCCCTACTACGACATGTTCGAGAACATCTACGGCGTCGGCGGCAAGGCCGGGAACCTCGAGGGTGAAATCCTGCCCGGCGGAAATCCGCACGAGGGCCCGCGCTCGCGGGAGTATCCGAATCCTCCCACGCGCCGCACTCCGCAGGGCGCCTTATTCGCGCGGGCGGTGAGTGAGCTCGGCTACGTGCCGTTCCAGGGTCCGGCCGCGGCCATGACCCGGGACTACAACAACCTCTACAAGGTGATGATGCTCGAGTGCCATCGAGGCGGATTCTGCTCGAGCCACGTGTGCGCGCAGGGCGCGAAGGCGAATCCGTTGAGCGCGGTGCTTCCCGCTCTCTACAAGCAGAAGACGTTCGAGCTGCGGCCGCTCTGCAACGTCGTCAAGGTCAATACCGATTCGACCGGAAAGCAGGCGACGGGCGTGACCTACATCGATGCGCGCGGCCGCACGGTAGAGCAGCCGGCGAACATGGTCATCC
>DASRIK010000585.1:0-3523 GCA_035650035.1 Burkholderiales bacterium
GCCTCCGAAGTGATGGCGATCTTCTGCCTCGCCACCTCGGTCAAGGATCTCAAGAACCGCCTCGGCAACATCGTCGTCGCCTACACGCGCGACCAGAAGCCGGTGCGCGCGAAGGACCTGAAAGTGCACGGCGCGATGACCGTGCTTCTGAAAGACGCGCTGAAGCCGAATCTGGTGCAGACGCTCGAGAACAACCCGGCATTCATCCATGGCGGGCCGTTCGCGAACATCGCGCATGGCTGCAACTCCGTCATTGCGACGAAGACCGCCCTCAAGCTCGCGGATTACGTCGTGACCGAGGCGGGTTTCGGAGCGGACCTGGGCGCCGAGAAGTTCGTCGACATCAAATGCCGCAAGTCGGGGCTGCGTCCCGATGCGGTGGTCATCGTCGCCACGATGCGGGCGCTGAAATACCACGGCGGTGTCGATGTGAAAGAAGTGAACAAGGAGAATCTCGCTGCGCTGGAAAAAGGCGTGGCGAATCTCGAGCGCCACGTTAACAACGTGCGTAACCAGTACGGTCTCCCGTGCGTCGTCTCGATCAATCGTTTCACGTTCGACACGGATGCGGAAGTCGAGCTCGTGAAGAAAAAAATGGCGCCGCACGGCGTGCCGGTACTGCTGGCGACGCATTGGGCGGAAGGTGGCAAGGGCGCTGCCGAAGTCGCCAAAACGGTCGTCGAGCTCATCGACAAGGGTGGGAGCAAGTTCAAGTTCGTCTACGAAGACGAGCTGCCGCTGTGGGACAAGATCAAGACGATCGCGACGAAGATTTACGGCGCGAGCGACGTCACTGCCGACGCGAAGGTGAGAGGCCAGATCAAGCGGCTGCAGGACGAAGGTTACGGCCGCTATCCGGTCTGTGTCGCCAAGACGCAGTATTCGTTTTCGACCGATCCGGCCCTGCGCGGTGCGCCGTCCGGCCACGTCGTGAACATACGGGAAGTACGTCTCGCGGCCGGCGCGGAGTTCATCGTGATGGTCTGCGGAGACATCATGACGATGCCGGGGCTGCCGAAAGTGCCGTCTGCGGAGAAAATCGACCTCACCGAGGACGGCAAGGTCGTCGGGCTGTTCTAGCGCTGTCCCTTCGGCCGCCTCGGCCTGCGACTTGCTAGCAGGGTCGGCGGGCTGTCCACGAGGGCGGCCGCCTGCTTTCCGTTCTCAGGTGTAACACGCATGCTGGAATGGCTGACCGATCCTGAAGCCTGGATCGCGCTTTTCACCCTGACGGCGCTCGAGATCGTTCTCGGCGTCGACAACATCATTTTCATTTCCATTCTGGTCGGCCGGCTGCCGGAACATCAGCGGCAGCGCGCTCGCGTGCTCGGTCTCGGCTTCGCCATGCTCACCCGTATCCTGCTGCTGCTTTCGCTGGCATGGGTGATGACGCTGACCGAGCCGCTGTTTACCTTCCTGGGGAAGGAAATCTCCGGTCGAGATCTGATCCTGAGCGGAGGCGGTCTTTTCCTGCTCTGGAAAGCCGTGCACGAGATTCACGGCTCGCTGGAAGGTGAGGAAGACGAGCACGCTGCCGCCGCGCCCGCCCGCGCCGGGTTTACCGCAATCATCGTCCAGATCGGCATCATCGACATCGTTTTTTCGCTCGATTCCGTGATCACGGCCGTGGGTATGGCGGACCATGTGACGATCATGGTGATCGCCATCGTCATTGCCATCGCTGTCATGATGTTCGCGGCAAAGACCATCGGCGACTTCGTCGATCGGCATCCCACCGTGAAGATGCTCGCCTTGAGCTTCCTCATCCTGGTCGGCCTCGCCCTCGTTGCGGAAGGCTGGGACTTCCACATCCCGAAAGGCTACATCTACTTCGCCATGGCGTTTTCGGTGGGTGTCGAAATGCTCAATCTGCGCGCTCGAGCCAAGCGGGAAGCAGTCAAGCTACGCAGGAGCCTGCGGCACTGATCCTCGCTCGCGGCAGTAGCGCTAGACCGCGACCTGCGTCCGCAGCTCGACGACGCGATGCGGCGGCAGTCGCATGTAATCCGCGATCGTCGGGGAGTTCTGGAGCATCCACGTGAAGAGGTGCCGGCGCCAGCCGAAAAAACGCCTCGGCTTCGTGACGGAGACGATCTCGGCCTTGCTCGTGAAAAACGACGTGGTTTCCACGTCGATGCGTATGCCCCGCCTCGCGGCGAGCTCCAGTATCTTGTCGATACTCGGGTCCTCCCGGAAACCGAACTTCGCATTGACGCGCCACACTGCAGCATCGTCCGATCGCTCGATGTCGAGACGTTCGGGGTCGTCGACGTAAGGCGCGTCGACGAACTCGATGCTGACGAAAATGCACCTTTCCGGCACGACCATGTTGTGCTTCAGGTTGTGGAGAAACGCGCTGGGATACCCGGACCTGCGCGAGCTGAAAAAGACGCCCGTGCGGGGGATACGCACAGCCGCTTCGAGCCCGGCGCGTATGCTGTCGGGCCGCGCCTCGGGCTGAACCTGCTTACGAGCCTGCAGAAGCTCCACACCACGCTTCCACGTACTCAGCACCGCAAAAAGAACGCCGCCCAGAACCAGCGGAAACCAGCCGCCGGCGGCGATCTTGGTGAGGTTCGCGCTGAGGAACAATAGCTCGACTACGAGGAAGATCGCGGCGGCAATCAATGCCAGAATCCGCATGCGGTCGCGCCGCGCCAGCAGCACAACCATCAGGAGCAGAGTGCTGATGATCATGTCTCCATTCACGGCAATTCCGTATGCGCCGGCAAGTGCGCTGGAAGACTGAAAGCCGAGGACCAATGCGATCACCCCGCAGAACATGAGCCAGTTCACGAACGGCACGTAGATCTGGCCTTGCGCCGATTCCGATGTGTGGAGCACTCGCAGACGAGGCAGAAAGTTCAGTCGCGAAGCCTGCTGGCTCACCGAGTATGCAGCCGAGATCGTTGCCTGCGACGCGATGATCGTCGCACACGTCGCAAGGATCACCAGCGGGAAGCGTAACGCTTCGGGTGCGAGCAGGTAGAACGGATTTGCGGCCGTCGAGGGGTCGCGCAGCACCAGGGCGCCCTGGCCGAAATAATTCAGCATGAGGCACGGGAAAGCGACACCGTACCATGCCATGCGGATCGGGATTTTCCCAAAGTGCCCCATGTCTGCGTACAGCGCTTCAGCCCCCGTGAGACAGAGAAAGACGGCGCCGAGTGCAAACAGAGCTACAGCAGGCCGCTCCGAGGCAAAGCGAACGGCATGTGCCGGGCTCAGCGCACCGAGGACATCGGGTGTCTCGAGGATGCTGCGCACCCCGAGCGCCGCGATCGTTACAAACCACACGATCATCACGGGCCCGAAGACGCGTCCGATACGGCCTGTGCCGCGGCGTTGCACCAGAAAGAGGGCCGTGAGCAGTGCAACGGCAACGGGCAAGACCATATTCGACAGGTGCGGGCTGACGACCGTCAGCCCCTCGACGGCGGAAAGGACCGAAATCGCGGGTGTGATCAGTGCGTCGCCATAGAAAAGCGAAGCCGCAATAGCTCCCAGGATTGCGATCGCGCTC
>DASRIK010000586.1:0-4931 GCA_035650035.1 Burkholderiales bacterium
CGGAACGCCCGTCGGGCCGGGCGGTGTTCTAAAGCCATTCCTGTCGACCACGGGTGGGACCAGACCGGCCTCCTTCGGGACGGCCACTTTCGTGCTGAACGACGCGCAGACCGCCCTTTCAATGACGGCGACGATCTTCAACATCGATGTGACCGGCACCCAGACACCCGGCGATCTGAACGACAATCTCGCTGCCGCGCATATCCATTCCGGAAACATACAGAGTGTGGATACACGGGGCGTAGCGGCAAGAGCGATCACCTGGGGCTTCTTCGGGTCGCCCGACCATGACGACAATCCGGATCAGCTCGTGATTACACCGTTCGCGAGCGGTGTGGGTGGAACTTTCACGAGCGTATGGGATTTCGCCGAAGGCGCTGGTGGAACCACCCTTGGCGTGCAGCTGCCGCGCCTCATTGACGGACTCGGATACCTCAACTTCCATACGATCCAGTTTGGAAATGGCGAGATCCGCGGCACCCTGCGAGCGCAGATACCGGAACCCGGCTCGCTGGCGTTTGTCGCACTGGTCCTCGGCAGCTTCTACATCGCACTACGACGTCGTCGAACAGTCTGATTTGCTGCAGATGCCGAAAAAAAAGCGCCGCTCTCGCGGCGTTTTTTTTGCGTGAGATCGAGCTCGCGCTGTATGCGAAGATCGTGAAGCAGGTCATCCGCATGGTGGAGGAGCTCGTGGCGATCAGGACACGGAGTTGCAGCGTGAATACCTGCGTGCGAGCGGTCGCTGGCCGGTGCTTCGTCATCGCCTTCCTCGCAGCGACAGCCATCGGTACGGTCGTTGCCGCCGAGCGCCCTTACCCCATTCGTCCGGTGCGCATCGTCGTTTCGAATGCACCGGGCAGCTCGCCCGATATCATCGGCCGCATCGTCGCAAGCAAGCTCACGGCGCAGATGGGTCAGCAGTTCGTAATCGATACGCGCCCGGGCGCGAGCGGCATCATCGGCGTCGAGATCGTGAAGACGGCCGCGCCCGACGGTTACACCGCGCTCGTCGGCGCAACCACAGTGTTTTCGAGCCTGCCCGCCCTGAAGTCGAATCTTTCTTACGACATGGAGCGCGACTTCATACCACTCACGCGCCTCGCGTCGGTTGCGAACGTGATGGTGGTCCAACCTTCCCTCGGAGTGACGAATGTTGCCGAATTCATCAAGCACGCGAGGGCAAATCCGGGCAAGCTGAATTGCGGTCATCCGGGAAACGGCACGCCGTCGCATCTTGCGGCGGCGCTTTTCAACATCATGGCCAAAGTGGACATCCAGCACGTGCCGTATAAGGGCGCAGCGCAGGTACTCGCCGACTTGATCGCTGGCAACATTCAATGCCAATTCACGTCACCTGTTGTCGCCATGCCGCAGGCGAAGGCCGGCCGCGTGAGGGTGCTCGCGACAACGGGCGTGGGGCCCGATCCGCTCGCACCCGAGCTTCCGACGGTCGCTTCCACGGTGCCGGGCTACGAAAGCACCCAATGGTTCGGCATAGCACTCCCTGCAGGCACGCCGAAGCCGATCGTCGACACGCTGCACGCGGAGCTCATGCGCGCGCTGCGTTCACCCGACATTGCGGAGCTGCTGAGCAAACAGGGCGCAACGGTGCAGCCGGAGTCTCCGACAGCGTTCGCGCAGTACATCCGCGACGAGCGCAATCGCATCGCCGGTCTCGCGAAGAGCGCGGGGATCAAAATCGATTAAGCTATCGCAGTCAGGTGTCGGAAATTCACCGCACGACCCCTGTAAACGCAAGGAGGACCGGTAAATGAATGCTCCACTGACGCTCCAGACGACGCCTACCATCGACTGCTCCGCCGAGGAATGGGAGGCGCGAGTCGATCTCGCGTGCCTCTACCGTATCGTGTCGCACCTCGGGTGGCATAAAAGCATCATCTACAACCACATTTCGATGCGCGTGCCGGGGCCGGAGGTGCACTTTCTGCTGAACCCCCTGGGCCTCATGTACACCGAGATCACGGCGTCGAACCTGCTCAAGGTCGATCTCAAGGGCCGCAAGGTGAATCCTTCGCCGTATCCCGTGCACACCGCCGGGTTCGTCGTGCACAGCTCCGTGCATCGCGTGCGCGAAGACGTGAAATGCGTGATTCACACGCATTCGAACGCGGGCGTCGCGGTGTCCTGTCAGAAGCAGGGCCTGCTGCCGATCAACCTTGGCGCCATGGGCCTCCACGACAAGATCGCCTATTACGACTGCGAAGGCGTCACGAATGAAGCCGACGAGTGCGAGCGTATCGCCGCCGCGCTCGGCAACAAGAACGTGCTCATCCTGCGCAACCACGGTCTGCTGACCTGCGGCGGAACCGCCGCCGAGGCGTTCAACCTCATGCGGCGTCTCGAAAATGCGTGCGAGATACAGATCATGGCGCAGGCTGGAGGCGCGGAGCTCATCATGCCCCCCATGAACGTCGTGGCGAAGACCGGCGGGCAGACGACGATGACGATGGATCAGAAAGCGGATGCGGTCGGTGAAAAAGCCGACGGTCCGGCGATGCTGTGGGCTGCCGTGCGCCGCTGGATGGCACGGGTCGACCCGAGCTACATGACGTGATCGCGCGGCACTGGATCGCCGCCTTCATCTGCGGCGGGGTGTGGTGTGCGGCGCAGGCGCAAACCACTTCGACAGGCTCGGGACAGGCCTATCCGAGCAAAGCCGTGCGGCTCGTCGTGCCGTTCTCACCGGGCGGTACCACCGATTTTATCGCGCGCCATCTCGGGAAAAGGCTCGGCGAGGAGCTCGGGCAATCGTTCATCGTGGATAATCGTGGAGGCGCCGGCGGCACTGTCGGCGCCGATATCGTCGCGAAGGCACCGGGCGACGGGTACACGGTCATGATTTATCACATCGCCATCGCGACGGGCCCATGGCTCTACAAAAAGCTGCCCTACGATCCACGCCGCGACATTGCGCCCGTTACGCTCATTGGCTCTTCGCCGAGCATCATGGTCGTCAATCCATCGCTCAATGTGAGCTCGGTCAAGGACGTCATCGCGCTCGCCAAAGCTTCGCCGGGACGCATTACGTATGGCTCCGCCGGGATCGGAAGCGCAGGCCACCTTGGTCCCGCGCTCTTCGAATACCACGCGCAGGTCAAGCTCTCGCACATCCCCTATAAAGGCGGTGGACCGGCGCTCGCCGCTGCGGCGGGCGGAGAAGTGCAGCTGATGATCCAGGTGATGCCGGATACGATCCGGCAGGTTCGCGCCGGACGTCTCAAGCTGCTCGCGGTATCGACCGCAAAGCGCGTGAGGGAGCTCCCCGACGTACCCACCATCGCCGAATCGGGTGTTCCAGGCTACGAATATGCGACCTGGTTCGGATTTTTCGCGCCCGGGACGACACCTCAAGCGCTTGTCGCAAAGCTCAATCAACTCGTGAACAAGATGCTCGCGATACCGGAGCTGCAGGCGGAATTTCGCAGAGACGGCCTCGAGCCGAGCGGCAGCAGTGTGGACGAATTCCGCGCTCTCGTGCACTCGGAAATCGAAAAGTGGGGCAAGGTGATCAAGGCCGCCGGCATCGAGCCGAACTGAAAGCATGTCATCGCGAGGCCGCAGCAGTCGCGGCCGTGGCGATCTCGTGGCGCACGGCAACTTATGAAAGAGACCATGAAAGTCATCAGCCCTGAAGGCCTGCCGCTCGGCGCGACGGGCAGCGTGAGCCGCCCGCTCGATACATTGCGCGGCAAGACCATCGGCGAGGTCTACAACAATCACTTCAAAGGCGAGCTGATGTTCCGGACGTATCGCCGGCTCTTCGAAGAAAAATATCCGGGCATCAGGGTCGTCCCGTACGACGAATTCCCGATCGTGTATGTCGGCGGCGACGCGGCGTCTCAGAAAAGAGTCGCAAAGGAAATCGCGGCGATCGCGAAGGCCAAGGGCTGCGACGCGATCATCACCGGCAACGGTGGGTGAGGGACGTGCACTCCGGCCTCGGTGAGGCCGGCCGTCGAAGCAGAAAAGCTCGGCATTCCAGGGGTGGTCGTCACCACCACGGGATTCACCACGATCGCGAGGGCCGCGGCGAAAGCTGAAGGCATGACGAATCTGCGCGTCGCGGAGTATCCGGGCGCAGTCGGCGTGCACGCGGAAGAGCTGGTCGTGAAGAACGTCGAGGACGTTCTCTTCCAGCGCATCATCGACAACCTGACACAGCCGGCCGGCGCGGGCGCTTCGGAATCGCCGACCGATACGCGGCGTGCAAATGAAATCGTGTACGAAGGGTCGTTCGAGGAAGTGAACGAGTACTTCCGGAGCCGGGGCTGGAGCGACGATCTGCCGATCGTGCCGCCAACGGTCGACAAGGTCGAAGCCTTCCTGCGTCACACCCATCGTGCCCCGGACAAGCCGATCGCAGTCCTTCCGCAGGCGAATCTTCAGGCCGTCCCGTGGAACATCGCCGCGAACGCGGTCATGGCTGGATGTCGTCCGGAGACCATGCCGCTCCTCATCGCCGCTGTCGAAGCGATCGCCGATAACACCTACAACCTGAACAACATCGGCACGACGTGGGGCGTATTCCCGTTTCTTCTCGTGAATGGGCCGGCTGCCGAACGGCTCGGCGTCGAGAACGGCGGACAGCTGATTTCGAAAGGCGCGAACGTTGCACTCGGCCGCGCGCTCGGTCTCATCGTGCGAAACATCGCCGGCTACAAGCTCGGCAGAAACTACATGGGCACCTTCGGCTACCCCATGAATTTCGTGATCTCAGAAAACGAGAAGGAGACGCCCTGGGAGCCGTTCCACGTCGAGCACGGCTTCCGGAAAGACGATACATGCGTGACGGCGTGCGGGAGCGTGACGTGGGGATGGCCGCCGGCGATTTACGGTACGCCCGACAAGACAGCGGCGCAGACGGCACTGGAATTCCTCAGTCTCGAGCTGACCAAGATACCCTGCCT
>DASRIK010000587.1:0-9155 GCA_035650035.1 Burkholderiales bacterium
GGCTCGATTGTCGACGACGACGCCCTGACCCCAAACTTCGTTCAACTTCGTCGCGAGCTGGCGGGCCGTGAGATCTGTTGCCCCACCCGGCGCATACGGGACGATCAGGCGCACGGGTCGCAGCGGAAATTGCGCCCGTCCATCGGACACAGCGGCATTCACAACCGAGCTCATGAGCGCGGAAGCGAACGCGCCCAGCAGCCACTTACGCATGTTGCACATCCTCCTCGTTATGGGCAGGCCGGGGCCTGCCGATTCACTCGAGTAGCTCCTGCCGCTCAAGTCCTTTTTTCGTCTTCGGGCGAAATGGGCAGACTCACGGGGCGCTTCAACCTGGCGGAAAGGTCGATCGCTTTCGTGAGCATCAAACGATTGTGACCTTCCGCTGCCGTCGCGTGTTGCGTTTTCAACCCGAGGGACAGCCGCGTCAGCCAGGAATTCGTTTCCTCGCGCATGGGACCACGCAGCTCTCCGAGCGCGATATCTCCGACCGGATAGCTCGTAAGGAAGTCGACACGTCGCGACTCGTGAGGCGCATAGCCTTCGCCCTGCGCCTGATTCACGGCGAGGACGATGTCGCGGTGGGTATCGTCGATCGTCAGCACGCCTTCCGTCCCGACCGCCCCCACTTCCAGGCTGTAGACCGCCCCCGGCCATACCTCGGGCAGTGCCCAGGAGATGACGCCGTGATAGATCGATCCGTCCTCGAACGTGATGACATACCCGGTGCCGTCGATTCCTTTCCATTTGGGCCCGAGCGCCTTGTCGACGGAGCGCGCGTAGACCTCGACGGGTTTCTTGGCCTCCATGAGCCACATCACGACGTCGAGCGCGTGAGTGCCCGAGATCACCATCGGCGAGATTTCGGCCGGATTATCCGTGCGTTTGTAGTTGTCGATCGCAACCAGGCGGTTCATGAACGCGCGGGAGGTAACCATCGTCACGTCGCCGAGCGCACCGGTGCGCACTTTCTCTTTCGCAACAAGCCAGCGGCGGCGAAAGCGCTGCGTATAACCGATCACCACGTCGGCGCCGACCTTCTGAATCGCACCGAGTACGTTCTCCGATTCCGCAAGGTCCGTCGCGAGCGGCTTCTCGACGAGCATCGGCAGCTTGCGCTCGAGCGCAGCCATGATCGGATCGACGTGAAGATGCTCGTCCGTCGACACGACGACCGCCGTCACTTCGGGCCGCCGCAGGAGCTCGCGAAAGTCTGACGTTACAAAATCCGCGCCGACCTTGTCCGCAACGACCTTGGCGCGGTCCTTGTTGATTTCGGCAAGCCCGATCCAGTCGACCTGCGGATGCCGCGATGCAAGCTCGCCGCGGATAAGGCCGACGCGACCCGCACCGACGATGGCAAGGCCGATACGCTGAGGTTGTTTCCTCATGCTGCAGCCCGTCGGGATTCGGGAAGCGGTAAGGTGACCGGCTCGTTCCGTTCCGCCGAAATGTCCGCGGCTATGTAGAGCTCCATCACCTGCCGCGCCTGCTCGGCTTTAACGAGCACTGGGCGATCGCACGCAACGGCTTCGAGGAAGTTAATCGTCTCGCGCTCCATCGGACCGGCGTACGCGTGGTTCACGAATTCGCCCGGCATTGAAGACATCGGCAGGCGCATGCCGTCTTTCATCGTATTCAGGACGACGTCACGATGGCTGTCGTCGACCAGCAGAGCGCCTTCCGTCCCGATCATCTCGATCCACGTGGTGGAGAAATTCGGGTAGCCCGGCGGCAGGCTCCAGCCGCCACCCACCACGAACGAAAACCCGTTGTCGAGCGTGACCATGATCCACTGGTTATCGGGAATGTCCCCGCCCGTGGATTCGCGCAGCGCGCCGTAATTCACCTGCGAGTACACGCGTACCGGCTTGGCCGGCTCGAGACACCACAGCACGAAATCGAGGTCGTGCGTCGCCTCCATCGCAGCGGGGGAGAGTTTGGTGCGGCCGGTGATCTTCTTACCGAGACCGCGCGTGATATGGCGGCTCACGAGGGCGCTCACCGGCTTGCCTATCGTGCCGTCCTCGATGGCTTTCTTGACATATGCGTACTTCGCGTTGAAACGCTGAGAATAGCCGATCGTGAACTTGAGCTTGTTGCGACGCGCGATGGCGATGAGCTCGTCCGCCTCGTGCAGCTCGATTGCGATCGGTTTTTCGAGAAACACATGTTTGCCGGCCAGCAGGCTGTCGCGCGCCATCGGGTAATGCGTGCTTTCCGGCGTCGCAGAAATGATGATCGCGTCGATATCGGGCTTCCTGAGCAGCTCGCGATAGTCGTTCCCGGCACTGGCAGGCTGGGTCTTCTGGGCCACCTCGGCGAGGCGCTCTGGCTTCGTTTCGACGATATGCAACTCTTTGACCAGGGGGTTGGCGGCACAGGTTTCGGCCCGTATCCCGCCGCACCATCCCGTACCCACAATACCGACGTTGATTTGTTTCACTCTAAATCCTCTGGGTTTTGTAGCCGATGCCGTTCGGGAATGACGCGAACGGGGCCTCAATGTTAGCGAGCCCTGGCGACGTCTGACAAATGTTTAAATCAGGAAAAACAGTACGCGAGGTGCATTCGCGAGGCGAAGCCTTCCCGCCATGCGCTTGCGACATACGGGTTTCCTGGACCCACCATGCCCGCCCGGAGGCGGCAGCACCAAGGACGTCTCACTGTGCTGCCGCCCCCTCGAGTCACACACGCCGGAATCCATTACCCTACGGCCTGTGAAGCCGTTATTGCGTCCCAGGGCCGATCCCCGGGGGACATCTTTCCGTGGTCAGACCGAGAGGTACGAACGAAGTGAAGAATCGTAAGACAGCCAGAACAAGAACAGCCGCCTTGCAGAACTCACAAGGATCCGCCGTTGGCCAGATCGGCCTCGGCATCATGGGTGGAGCATTTGCGAAGCATCTGGTGGATGCCGGTTTTCAGGTCGTCGGCTTCGATGTCGATGCGAAGCGTCGCGCGCAGCTCGAACGCCGCGGTGGCACCAGTGCCACTTCGATTCCCGCTGTTGCGAGAGAGTCGCGCACCATCATTACCTCTCTGCCGAGCATCGCCGCCGTGAATGCCGTATTCTTCGAAGCCGCGGGTCTGCTTCAAAGTGCCACGCCGGGAACGATTGTCATTGAAGCCAGCACCCTGCCGCTCGACGTAAAGCTCGGGCTGCGCGACCGGTGCGCTGAACGGGACATCGCGGTGCTCGACTGCCCGATCAGTGGGACCGGCGCCCAGGCTGCGGCCAAGGATATTTCCGTTTATGCGAGCGGCCCGGAGAAAGCCGTCCGACAGTGTGAGGCGATTTTCGCCGGATTTGCCCGGAGCACCCATTACTGCGGCGAGTTCGGCAACGGTTCCAGACTCAAATTCATCGCGAACCTCCTCGTGACCATACACAACCTCTCGACCGCGGAAGCTATCGTTCTGGGCCGACGCTCGGGCCTGGACCTCGATCTTCTGTACAAGGTGATACGCGACGGAGCCGGCACATCACGCATGTTCGAAGTGCGCGCTCCCCTGATGATCCGGCGTGACTATGACGATGCCACCATGAAGGTCGATGTCTATCAGAAGGATATTGATATCATCAGCGCCTACGCCACTGGCCTTCATTGCCCGACGCCTCTCTTTGAGGCTAGCAAGGCCTTCTACTCGGCGGCCTATGCTCTGGGGCACGCGAAGCAGGACACGGCAGCGATCTGTGCCGTGCTTGAGCGTATGGCCGGGACGGCACCTGAAGGCAACCCACGCGCGAAAAGGCGAGCACCATGAGCTTACAAATGGAACCCGTACAGCAGAGCCGGGACCCGCTGGCCGGCCGTATTCCGGTCAGTATCGTCACGGGCTTCCTCGGGAGCGGGAAGACTACGCTCATCAATCGGCTGCTCAAGCGACCCGATATGAATCGGGTTGCCGTGATCGTGAACGAATTTGGCGAACAGAGCATCGACCACGATCTCGTGCAGGTTTCTTCCGAGCAGATGATGCTGCTCAACAATGGGTGCCTGTGCTGCGTGCTGCGCGGCGATCTCCAGGAGACGATGCGGGATCTGTTCATCAAGCGGCGCACCGGTGAGATCATCGACTTCGACCGCGTGGTCGTGGAAACGACGGGCCTGGCGGACCCTGCACCGGTGATGCAGACGCTCATGACCGATACGATGCTGCAGTCGCAATACCGCCTCGATTGCGTGGTGACGCTCGTCGACGCCGTGAACGGTCCGGGTCAGCTCGATACGATGCAGGAAGCGATGAAACAGGCAGCGCTCGCCGATCGTATCGTAGTCACGAAATCCGACCTCGCCGACAATGCCGCCGTCGTGCGACTCGAAAACCGCTTGCGCGAGCTGAATCCGCAGGCGCCGCTCAAACGTGCGATCAACGGAGAGATCGACCTGCCGTTTCTGATCAATGTCGGCCTGACGACGGCGCGATCGCGCCTCGAGGAAGTCGAACGCTGGATGGGCGCGGAAGTGCACGACGAGCACGGCCATGTGCACCGCCATGACGCAGCCGTCACTTCCTTCAGTCTTCGCTACGAAAAGCCGTTCACCTGGCCCGCATTCTCACAGTGTATGGAAGTCCTCACGGCTCTCCGCGGGCCGGACCTCCTGCGTGTCAAAGGTCTCGTGAACGTCGAGGGCAGGCAGGGTCCACTCGTCGTGCAAGGCGTGCAACATCTTTTTCATCCGCCGATCGAGCTTGCGGAATGGCCGAGCGCGGACCGCATGACACGGCTCGTTTTCATCACGCGCGCGATCGATCGCGTAACGGTGGAAAACCTGTTTTCTGCGATCACGTCGATTGACTCGCCAAGAACATAGGCAGCTACTGGCATAGTTACTGCTCAACGCGCAGGCGTAAACAAAACCGAGGAGCTCGCGTGATGAAACGAACTGTCACTATCGCGTTTGCGCTGGTCGCTGCGACATGCGCCCTATCGGCTCACGCGCAGCCGGCAGCCACGTACCCCGCCAAACCGGTGCGCGTCGTCGTGCCATTTCCGCCGGGCGGCATCTCGGATGTCCTCTCGCGCGTGATGGCTCAGCACCTGACGAGCGCGATGGGACACCAGTTCGTCGTGGACAACCGGCCTGGTGCCGGCACGACGATCGCCGGCGATATCGTCGCAAAAGCACCGCCTGATGGATACACGATCTATTTCATCGACATGACGACCCACGCGATCAACGCGACGCTCTACAGCAAGCTTCCATACGATTCCGTCCGCGACTTCACGCAAATCGCCATGGTTGCGCAGACGCCGCTCGTCATGGTGGTGCATCCATCGCTGCCCGCGAGATCGGTGAAAGAGTTCATCGCGCTTGCAAGGTCCCGTCCGGGCGAGATCGCGTACGCGTCGTCGGGGAACGGCACGATCGTGCATCTTTCCGGCGAGACGTTCGCATCACTGGCCGGAGTCAAAATGGTGCACGTGCCGTACAAAGGCAGTGCACCCGCGGTGAGCGCGTTGCTGGGGGGTGAAGTCGCGCTGACGTTTTCGACGACGCCACCCGCGCTGCCGCACGTGCAGGCCGGCCGGCTGAGGGCGCTTGGCGTGACAACCGCAAAGCGCTCGCCTCAACTGCCCGATGTACCCGCGCTCGGGGAAACGCTGAAAGGGTTCGATATCGTGCTGTACAGCGGCATCATGGGTCCGCCGAACATGTTGCGCGAGACGGTCGCTCGCCTGAACAAAGAACTGGTACGGATGGTCGGAACTCCGGCCATCAAAGAGGCATGGACGAAGCAGGGCGCGGAACCGGTCGTGATGACCCCCGAGCAGGTGACCGACCACCTCAAGTCCGATATTCAGAAGCTCGGGAAGATGGTGCGTGCAGCGGGCGCGAAAGTCGACTGACGTACCGCGTGGTACGGTCAAGCCACGCTAGTCTGGATTGACCTCGCAGACGGCGGTCCACACACCGCGCGCTTCCTCAAGGTCGTGAACAAGCCGGGCACCCTTGCTCAGGAGCTCTTCCACTTTCTCGGACACGGCCTCGCGCGTGGGGCCGGTGACGATCCGCATGAAACCGAGCTCCTCGACTTTGCACCCGTTATCGCCGGCCGTGGGGCGATCGCATGTAGCGATCCACTTGTTTCCGACCTTCTCTATCGGTGAAAGGACTTTCGAGCCACTCTTCGCGAGCTCTTCCAGCGCGTTCAGCACGCTCAGCTGGCTCGGGCCGGAAACAATGAGATGCGCGCCGCCATCGAATACCTGCGCGGGCTGATCGGATGCAACCTCCTCGAGCTCGACCGGCCGATCCAGCAATCCGGCTGCTACAGCCCACTGTTCGCCCCAGGTCCCTTCGACGAAAGCCGGCAGCGCTTCCGGGTCGACGTTCACGCTGTAGACCTCGTGCGCGCGAACGTGCTTGTCTTTGCGCTCACCGAGGTGCGTGAACAGATTGTCGTACTGGTCCGACAGGCGAGAGACGACTTCGTAGAACGAACGCGCAACCAGCAGCTGGCCCGGGTCCGCAAAGCTCATTACACGCTGGCCGACATTGATACCGTCGCCCACTACGTTGGTTTGGCCGTTCAGGTCTTTTACGAGGCGCACAGGACCCAGATTGATTCCCATGCGAACCGGGAGCCGCGTGTCCCGCTGCAGAACGAGGCCCGTGAAGAGCGCGTCCTCTGGATTGCCGAGGAAAGTGACGGCAGCACCGTCCCCAGTGTCGAGTATGACGCGGTCGGGCACGGCGATCGGCTTCAGCGCCTTCGCCAGAGACTCGTTGAAGACCTGTTTTACCGACATCTGCTCCGCAACCGACTTTTTCGAGTAGCCAACGATGTCTAGAAACAGCACGCTCGTTACCAGCGTGCGTCCGGGGCTTTCAGCCATTTATATGTCGGAGCGAGGCCGATGTGCTTGGTTTGACGGCGCATTCTACCTGTTGCAACAACGGCCGGAAACCGGAAAACTTCTGGCGCACCGCAGGAGGGCAGATGCGCCACCCGTTCAAGGAAACCGAGCTCGTCAAAGCAGAAGTGTTCACCACAATGCCGGGACGCTTCCGCCGGAAGGGGCGCAACGCGTGGACGGAGGCGAACCGCGGGGGGATCGAAGTCGAGTGCTTCCTCGAAGGGCCCTGCTTCGACCGCGACGGCAGGCTTTGGATCGTCGACATACCGTTCGGAAGGATCTTCAGGATCGATCCCACGGGCGATTGGGAGCTTGCGCTTCAGTATGACGGCTGGCCGAACGGCATGAAAATCCACAAGGACGGCCGGATGTTCATCTGTGATTACCGGCGTGGGCTCCTCGTTTTCGATCCGAAAAGCGGCCGTATCGAAACGCTCGCAGACACGTTCCACAGCGAGGGTTTCAAAGGACTCAACGATCTCCATTTCGCAGCCAATGGCGATCTGTATTTCACCGATCAGGGGCAGACCGGCTGCATAGACCCGACCGGCCGCGTGTTTCGGCTCCGCACAAGCGGTGCGATCGAGCGTCTCGCGAGCAACGTGCCAGGGGCGAACGGAATCACGTTGAATGGCAGCGATCGGCAGGTGTATGTCGCGGCAACGGGTGTGCAGCAGGTCTGGCGCTTACCGCTCATGCCCGATGGAACGATCACCAAGAGCCGCGTCGCGCTCCAGTTCACTGGCGGAATCGCAGGCCCGGATGGCATAGAGATGGACGCCGAGGATGGTCTCCTCGTGTGCCATCTGGGCGTGGGCGTCTATCGCTTCGACAATCGGATGCTGCCGACGCATCTCATCTACTCGGACGATCCACGGCATCTCAACCTCGCCAACATCGCGTTTGGCGGCGAGGACCGGCGCACGCTTCATATCGTTCAGGCGCTCACTGGAGAGATTCTCACGACGCGGCTGCCCGTCGCAGGTAAGACACTCTACGGGCACCGCTGATACGGCCGCGCGGGTCCAGCCATTGCTTCGGCGTGTTGCTATGCGTGACGCAACTTCCCAGCGTGCCACGCGCACGCATCATCCAGCGCGAGCTTCGGTGCCAGAGAGCAGGGCACGCGAGAGCCGTCCAGCGCCGGTCATTATCCCCAGCGGGGTACCGAATACGGAGCTTGCGCTCGGCTCCCGCAAAGTAAGGCTGACCAACCTCGACAAGCTCTTCTGGCCCGAGCTGGGCATCACCAAGCGCGCGCTGCTTCAGTACTACACGGATGTGGCGGCCGTCCTGTTACCACATCTCACCGACCGCGCTATGGTGATGAAGCGGTATCCGAATGGCGCCTACGGAAAGTGCTTCTTCATGAAGCGCGCGCCCTCGCCGCGGCCCGAGTGGATCGAGACCTGCTCGATCGCGCATGCGTCGGGAAACATCATAGATTTTCCGATGGTCCAGGATCTCGCATCTCTACTGTGGGTCGTGAACCTCGGCTGCATCGATCTCAATCAATGGTATGCACGCTGCGACGATGTCGATCGTCCCGATTACCTTCATTTCGACCTCGATCCTGTTCCCGAAGCGACATTCGAAGCGGTGCGTGAAACGGCCTTGCTCGTGCGTACCGCGCTCGAAGGGCTCGGCATGCAGCCTCTCGCGAAGACCACGGGCTCGCGCGGTATTCACGTCTACGTTCCGATTGTGCGCGGGCCGACACAGAAGGACGTGTGGCGCTTTGCAAAACAGTTTGCACAGCAAATCGCAAAGCTCCGCCCTGCACTCATAACAGCCGAGTACCGCGTTGCAAAGCGCCCGCCCGGTCGGGTGCTGGTGGATTACAACCAGAACGCGTGGGGACGCACGCTCGCGTCCATATACTCGCCACGGCCGAAGCCTCGCGCCACGGTATCCGCGCCCGTGACATGGGAAGAGCTCGAGGAGGGTGTCACGACCGAGGGCTTCCGTATGGACAATATGCCCGCGCGCATCGAAGCCGTCGGCGATCTGTGGACACCGGTGCTCGCCAAACGCGGGCGCTTCGATCTTACAAAGCTGCTGTAGACGCAGCGTTCCATGGCGCTTCCACTTCCGGTGACGTACGCCCCCATGGAGGCGAAGCTCGTCGCGCAGTTACCCGCGGGCGACGAGTGGCAGTACGAACCCAAGTTCGATGGCTTTCGCTGCCTCTCTTTCAAAGACGGTGGCGAGGTCGATCTGCGATCGAAGTCAGGGCAGCCCTTCAATCGCTATTTTCCGGAGATCGTCGAGGCGCTGTCGAAAGTGT
>DASRIK010000588.1:0-5333 GCA_035650035.1 Burkholderiales bacterium
GGTCGCCGCAGTCGCGCCGCCGATGACCTCGGAGGCATATTGCCGGCAGCCGCCATCGTCGCGCTGGAATTCGTCGAAGGCTTTTTTGGTCCCGGGCAACGCAAGCGTGCTGGGGCCTGTGGGGACGGTCATGCAGCCGGCCAGCAGAGCGACTGCAACAAGGACGGCAATGCGCGAGCGATTCATCGCGGTTACCTTGTTGGTGCGCTATTCGGCACGACCCGCTCCCACGCCGACGCGCACTGCTGCACATACGGGTAGTACGTCTGGCTGTCGCGACAGTAGTACCAGTAAGCGCCGCTATCGGTCGCGGACGGGGAGGCGAACTCGCCGGCCGGCTGCTCGATGTAAACGGGCGCCGAAGCCGCGCCGGGCACCGCAACTGCGGGCGGATAATAGTAATAGCGTGGATAGTAAAACGGCGCGAAAAAAAGCGGCGCACCCACGAATATACCGACGTGGGAGCGATGGTAATTATGGCCGTGATGGCGGTGGCGCCCGCCGCGCGCGTCGGCGCTCGTGGCGAGCATCGAGCCGCCGATGAGCGTGGCAGTGAGAAGCGCGACTGTGATGTTTTTCATGCTGACGTGACAGCTTTTCGGGGACGTACAATAGTAGCCGACGGGACCCTGTTGGTTCCCCAGAATTTTGTTACAAAACGTAAGCTGTTCGGGGTCCATGGCACTACCTCGTTATTCGTCAGCACGTTAGCGCGTGCAACCCATGTGGAGCTGGTGGCACTGGCGCACTTCGGGGCGAAAATGGGCAAGTACGCCGCTGAAGTACTGCTGACTGCGCGCTACTGCTCGAAGGTGGTCTACGATCGCGACGACAGTCGCCAAGCTGATCAGTAAGTAGTGTTCGGCTGCTCAGTGCCGCTCGCCGTTCGGAGGGATGTGAAAAAGCGGCAAAATCGCGGCCCTTTTGCGGCCATCGCTCCTGCTGCATCTCACGCACACTCACGACGTCAATCAACACGGAGTGCAGTATGAATGCCGCAACACTCAGCCCACGCGAGCACGAGATTCTCAACCACCTCGGGCAGGGTCTCAGTGCCAAGCACATCGCGCGTGAGTTGAACATCAGCCACCGCACGGTCGAAGGCTACAGGCAGAGTATTGAGAGAAAGATCAAGTGTAAGCCTATCGCTTACTTCTACCGGCTGGCTATGTCGGAAGGTGCAGCCCGCGCCGCCTGAAAGTTTCAGCACAAAAATCCGAGAGGGTTACCGCTCAACGGGCGGACGACAACTCCCCCGTGGCCCAGGCGCTGGCACTCACGGCCGGGTGTCCGGCGGCACCTCGGCGGCCGGAGCCTGAGGCAAACGCGTCACCAGCACGCGGTCCACGCGATTGCGATCCATGTCGACGACCTCGATGCGCAGTCCGTCCCATTCGAAGTGATCGGCCACCTGCGGCACGCGCCCGAGCTGAAGCATGACGAAGCCTGCCAAGGTGTTGTAACTCCCGCTGTCCTCTTCCGGCAGCTGCTCCTCGAGCTCGATCGCCTGCTTGAAGCGATCCACGCTGACACCGCCGTCGATCAGCCAGGACCCGTCTTCGCGTCGCACGATGTCAGCGTCGCCGCCCTCATCCGCCGGACCGATGTCGCCTACAAGCGCTTCCATCACGTCGTGCAGCGTCACCAGGCCCTGCAGCTCGCCGTATTCGTTCACGATCAGCGCCATCGACTGGCGATACTGCTTGAACGAGCGCAGGACCTCCGTCACGGTGAGCGTCTCGGGAATGTAAAGCGGCTTCTTTGCGCGCGCGAAAAGGTCGAGCGGCTGGTTCTGAAGAAGATCCGTGAGAAGCTCTTTTACCGCGACGATACCTTCGACGTTGTCGAGATCTCCCCGCGTCACGGGGAAGTGCGTATGCGGTGCCTCGGAGATTCGCGCAAGAATGGTCTCGCGTGGCTCCTCCATGTTGAGGTAGACGATGTCCGTGCGTGGCGTCATGATCGCCGCGGTGCGCAGCTCGTCCATCCGGAACACACGCGCAACGAGATCGTGCTCGTGTTTTTCGAAAACACCCGCTTCGGTGCCCTGCTCCATGAGCACCCGGATTTCCTCTTCGGAAACGGGCGGGCTCGTCACGACGCGCTGACCGAGCAGCCGCAGTACAGCGTCGGTGATGGCGCTCAACGCACGCACGATCGGGTGAGCAATCGAGGCGAGCCACTTCATGGGCTTCGCCACGTGGCTCGCCACGGCTTCGGGATTCAGCAGTGCAAGGCGCTTGGGCACGAGCTCGCCGATGATCAGCGAACCCACGGTGATGCCTGCGATGACGAGTGTCACGGCGATTGCATTTGCGTGCCGCTCGAACACGGGCCATTGCTTGAGCCAGGTGGCGACATCGGCGGACAACGTCGCTTCGCCGAACGCGCCGCTCGTGATTCCGATGACGGTGATGCCGACCTGAATCGCGGACAGAAAATGGCTGGGGTCGTTCGCAAGCTCGAGCGCCGTACCCGCGGATACCTGACCCTCTTCATAGAGCTGCTGCAGTCGCGCCTTGCGTGAGGACACGACGGCCATCTCCGACATCGAGAAAAACCCATTCACGAGAAACAGAAACAGCAGTACGAACAGCTCCATGGCGGTCTGGCTGGGGATGTAAAGAACTCCAGCATACCGCGCTTTGACAACTGCAGTGGAGCCGTTGCTTTCCTGCGTCGCGTAAGTGGGCGCGTTATGCTGTGTGCATCATTCGCGCACGTCGCGCCATCAGAAGTCGCCTTCCAGCTTTGCCGCGGCAACCACTTTGGTCCATTTGTCGATTTCGGACTTCACATGCGTCGCGAATTGCTCCGGCGTCGAAGGCGTGACGTCGATACCCTGCTCTTCAAGGCGCGCTTTGAGCGGACCGGCGAGCACTTTATGCAAGTCCGCGTTCAGCTTCGTGAGTATCGGCTGCGGGACTTTCGACTGCGTGCAGATGCCGTACCACCCGGTCACGTCGTAACCTGGCACCCCCGCTTCCGCAAAGGTCGGTACGTCCGGCAGCTGCTTGTTGCGGCGTGCGGAAGTGACACCGAGCGCGCGCACACGTCCTGATTTTGCGGCCGCGAGCGGAGCGCCGGCGAGATTGCCGACCGACGCTTCGATATGCCCGCTGATCGCGTCGCTCAACGCAACTGCCGCGCCTTTGTACGGCACGTGGACGATGTTTATGCCAGTCATGATTTTCAGGAGCTCGATCGACAAGTGCGGCGACGCGCCCACACCCGACGATCCGAAGTTCACTTTGCCGGGGTTCGCCTTCGCGTAGACAATGAACTGCTTCAGCGTTTTCGCGGGGAACGACGGATGCACCATGAAAAGATTGGGCACGCCTCCGATCATGGAGGGAAAAGCGAAGTCCCTGATGGGATCGTACGAAAGCTTCTTCATGAATCGCGCGGGCGTCACTGCGTGAGAGCCGATATTGCAGAGAACGAGCGTATAGCCGTCGGGGGGTGCTTTCGCGGTCGCTTCGGTCGCAAGATTGCCGGCGGCCCCGGGACGATTCTCGATCACGACCGGCGTGCCCCACAGCTCGTTCAATGCCTGGCCGACCATGCGAGCGGTCGTATCCACGCCACCGCCCGGCGCATAGCCGACCATGATGCGAACCGGCTTCGCGGGGTAGCCCTGCGCAAATGCTGTAATACAGGCGACTGGTGCAAGCGCGAGGACGCACGCGCTGAGCAATGATTTCACGGCGGGGCTCCTCGGGGAATCAGTTGTTGTGTGTGCGAGTCTACATTACGTCGGAGGCTCGTCGAAGTACCTGAAAACATCGGTCTTTACCGTGTGACGCAAACGCTCGTCGCAACGTGGCGACAGTGCCCGTAGTTGTACGTCATGTGTAACGCGCGCGGACCTCGTACCCTATGCGCATGATCAATACACCGTGGGCACGGCTCACCAGCCAGCATTTCGCGCCGGCGTTCATCGTTCTCTTCGTCGGCGTTGTGCTTTCCGCGGCCGTGTCGATTGCGATCGACATGTGGCGAGAGGACCCGACGGAGCTCCTGCTCGTCGGCTTGAGCGTCACGGTCGCGCTCGCCGGACTCGTTCAGTACCTCATCTCCCGGGAAACACGTCGCGTCGCTCGCGTAATGCTGGAGGCTCTGCCACAGCCTGTTTACTTCAAGGGCACAGACGGCCGCTATGGCGTGGTGAACAGCGCGTGGGAGGCTTTCTTCGGCATGCCCCGCTCGACGGTGATCGGCAAGATGGCGCGGGAGCTCTCTTCGACGGAACGCGCCGTAACGCAACGGATCGACGCTTCCGACGAGACTCTTTGGGAGCGACCTGGATTCCAGGTGTATGAGGACGTGATCTCCACGGTAGACGGTTCGCGTCACGATGCGATCGTCTGCAAAGCGACGTGTGTGGGCGCGGGCGGCCGGATCGCAGGCCTCGTGGGAACGATCATCGACATCAGCGACCGCAAGAGAATCGAAAGACGGCTCACCATGCAGCACGCCGTCACTCGCGTGCTGGCGGAAGCCGAGAACCTGCACGATGTCGTCCCGACGATCATCCGCACCATATGCGAAACGATGGGATGGCACTACGGTGCGCTCTATCGTTATCACGCCGACGAGCACGTTCTTCGCTGCGAGGAAATGTGGGGCATCGACAGGCCGAATATCCGCCGCTTCATGGAGGCGGCAGGGCGGCGGGTCGTGTCCGTAGATAACACTGCCCGGGGGCTCGTGCGCCGCACGTTCGCACTCGGCAAACCCGTCTGGATCTCGAATGTCGCAACGGACGAAACACTTCAGCGCAAGGAGCTCATCGTCCAGGCCGGCCTCCATGGCGCGTTTGCATTTCCATTGCGGGCGGGAAGCCAGGTTCTCGGCATCCTCGAATTCTTCCACAGCGAAATCCTCGACCCCGACGCGATGCTTCTCGACGTCGCGGAATCGATCGGAAGTCAGATCGGCCAGTACATCGTGCGAAGACAGGCGGAGGCGGACAAGCATCTCGCCATGCACGACGCCGTCACGGGTCTGCCGAGCCGCCTGATGTTCATGGGACGGCTGGAGCACGCCCTGGTGCAGGCTCAGCGGCACGGGCGCCGGCTCGCCGTGATGTTCATCGACCTCGACCGGTTCAAGCTGGTGAACGACACGCTGGGCCACGAGGCTGGCGACCTGCTGCTGAAGGAGATCGCGCGGCGGCTCAAGTCGAATTTACGGGCGGGGGACACCGCCGCCCGTCTGGGTGGAGACGAGTTCGTCATGTTGCTGGAAGACATCAGCAGCGAAGAGGACATGCGGTCGGTAGGTCAGAAGCTGATCGCCGAGCTCGCCGTGCCCGTCGTCATTGCGGGTAC